>JBGTAO010000054.1:0-2732 GCA_041749835.1 Gemmata sp.
CCGCACTGGCGCCACGAGGTAGCACGGCACCCGTCGCCACACTCACGGCTAACCCGGGTACTACCTCGATGGGTCTGGGGTCGCCAGCTCCCACCGGTTGCGGATGCAATTGCAGGGAAACTGGTGTGTCCTCGGCCGCACCAAACGTGTCTTCGACATGGACTGCGAAGCCATCAACATTTGAGCGATCGAAGCCGGGGACATCGCGGGGTGCAGGGAGATCGTTGGCTAGCACTCGGCCAAGCGCGGCACGCAGCGGCACAGATTCCGAAGTAAGCGGTGTGAGGTCGAGGTGCTGCTGGAAGCGCCGGGTGGCTTCGTCCCGGTCGATGACGTTCAGGAATTGTTGCTGTCTGAAGGGGTCTGTCATGCCCGTGGGGCCGGGGCGGAGGAGCGATCAGGGGGTATCGAAGCGGTGGCGAAGGCGAGCGCTGTTCACATCGAGCGCGGTGAGAATCTCATGGACAGGATCGAGGGAGACGCCGTTACAGAGTGCCCAGACTAGAATGTGCAGATTCTCTTGGCCGGCTTTGAGTCGATCGAGGATCGTATCGAGGAGTTCGCGTTGTTCCATGAACTCGCGTTCGAGCAGCCCGAAGTCGCCGCGATCGAGTTCCACCCAGAAGCACTTTCCTTGAAGATGTTCGACCCAGCGTGCCCGCAGAAAGCCAGTCCAGTGTTCTTGCACCCACCGTTTCACGCACCCGTCGCCGAGATCGTACCCGGCCTTCTCGCTCTCGATCCACTTGTGGCGATTCTCTTCCTCAACGACTGCTAAATGAACGCTTTGGGCAACAACAGTGGGACGCCCTACTGCCCGCCACGGGGCCGTCGCCAGTGAAAGCTGATTCATGGGCGTCACCTGCTATGAGCCGGCCATGCCACACGGAGTCGTGGTTGGCTCAAAACTACTCTAATCGAGACCACAGTGTCCAATCAAGTCTTCAGTCCATCCGCGTCACGTCAATTTCAATACGCATCGCCACGCCACAAGGGTTGGTTTGGCGTTCCGAATACCTGCTCATTCGAACGGCCTTCGTGGTGGCTGGCAATTACCACATTGGCCCCGGCTTATGCAAGCCCACGGGCTTTGCCACGATTCCACCCGTGGCCAATTTGTGTGCAGTCAGTTTACCATGATCTCGGTGCCGTGCAAGTGAAAAGCATAACGAGCGGCAAATCCGCGCTTGCAATCTGTCCTTTTGCCGGTGTTAGCGGTGGCCCTTGAAGAAGACTGCTCCCAGCGGCGGCAAGTTCAGCGTGACGGAGTATTGCTGGTGGTGCATCGGGACAAACTCGGCGTAGACACCGCCGCTGTTGCCAAGGTTGCTACCGCCGTAGGTGCCTGCGTCGGTGTTCAGGATCTCTTTCCAGAAGCCCGGGCCCGGGACACCTACGCGGTAACCATCCCGTGGTACCGGGGTGCAGTTCATCGCCACCAGAATCACATCATCGCCGTCCTTGGGTTTGCGCACGAAGCTGAGTACGCTATTGCCGGAATCGGTGCAGTCGATCCACTCGAACCCGCCGGGTTGATTGTCCAGTTCGTGCAGGGCCGGTTCAGCGGCGTAGAGGTGATTCAGATCGCGCACCAGCGCCTGCATACCGCGGTGCGGAACCGCTTTCAGCAGGTGCCAGTCGATGCTCTGGTCGTGTCGCCATTCCTGGCGCTGGGCAATCTCGCAGCCCATGAACAGCAGTTTCTTGCCGGTCATCGCCCATTGATAAGCGAAGAGCAATCGCAAACTGGCGAACTTCTGCCATTCGTCGCCAGCCATTTTGTCCCAGAGCGGCCCCTTGCCGTGCACCACTTCATCATGTGACAGCGGCAGTGTGAAGTTCTCGTTGTAGGCGTAGAGCATGCGGAACGTGAGGTCGTTCTGATGGAACTTGCGATGGATGGGATCGAACATGAAATACTTGAGCGTGTCGTGCATCCAGCCCATGTCCCACTTGTAACCGAAGCCGAGCCCGCCCAGGTACGTGGGGCGCGACACCATCGCCCACGAGGTCGATTCCTCGGCATAGGTCTGCACATCGGGGAAGTGGCGATACACCTCTTCGTTGAAGCGGCGGAGAAACGAGATGGCATGGATGTTCTCTTTGCCACCATACTCGTTGGGAATCCAGCCGCCCTGTGGCCGCGAGTAATCGAGGTACAACATCGAAGCGACGGCATCGACCCGCAGACCGTCCAGGTGGTACTTATCGAGCCAGAACAGCGCCGAGGAGAGCAGGAAGCTGCGGACCTCGTGGCGGCCATAGTTGAAGACAAAGCTGCCCCAATCAGGGTGGAAGCCCTGGCGACTATCGGCGTGCTCGAACAGGTGTGTGCCATCAAAGAGACTGAGCGAGAACGCATCGGTGGCGAAGTGGCTGGGCACCCAGTCCAGGATCACGCCAATCCCACTTTGGTGCAGCGTGTCCACGAGGAACATCAGGTCTTGCGGCGTACCGTAACGGCTCGTGGCGGCGAAATAGCCCGTGACCTGATAGCCCCACGACGCGAAGAATGGGTGCTCGGTGATCGGCAGGAGTTCCACATGGGTGAAGCCCATCTCCTTGCAATACTGCGCCAATTTCGGTGCCACGTCGCGGTAGTTCAGCGAGTGGTACGGCGGATCGGCTTGCCGCATCCACGAGCCCAGGTGCAACTCGTAAATGCTCACGGGCTTGTCGTGGGCGCTCTTCTCTTTGCGGTTCGCCATCCAGTCGGCATCGTTCCAGGTGTA
>JBGTAO010000055.1:0-5781 GCA_041749835.1 Gemmata sp.
GCTGGCCGGGTTGTACAACCTGGGTGAGATTCCCTTCCACCATGTCTATATCACGCCCAAAGTGCTGGATGGTTTTGGCGACACGATGAGCAAATCGAAGGGCAACGGTGTCGATCCGCTCGACATCATCGACACCTATGGCACGGATGCATTGCGCTATTACGTGCTCTCGATTGCCGGCGAAACGCAGGACAGTCGGTTGCCGGTGGCGAATCAGTGCCCCCATTGCAGCGAACTCATTCCGCAGAAGCAGGAGCACCTGGGTTTGCGCACCAAGAAGTTGACATGCCCGAAATGCAAAAAGGAGTTCCGACCCGGCGGACCGTGGCCAACCGAAGACCACGAACGCCCAACTGCAAAGCAAGCCTCGGATCGCTTCGAACAGGGCCGCAACTTTGCGAACAAGCTTTGGAATGCCACACGGTTCATCTTGATGAATCTCGATGGCTATGCACCTGGGCCGGTGGATATCGCTGCCTTGCCCACTGAAGACCGCTGGTTGCTTTCGCGGCTAGCGACCACCGCAACGGCTGTCACTGCAGCGCTCGAAGGCTATCACTTCAGCGAAGTCTCACGGCTACTTTACGACTTCATGTGGACGGAGTTCTGTGACTGGTACATCGAGATGGCCAAAGGCCGCCTAAAAGATGACACCAACCGGGGGACGGCGCAGCGTGTGCTCATGGGTGTTCTGGACGGCATCTTGCGAATGGTGCAGCCCGTGATGCCCTTCGTGGCGGAATCGTTGTGGCAAGCGTTGGGGCAGGCGGCACCTGAACGCGGACTTCCCGTGCCCGGATCGGCCGAACCCAGCGTGGTAATTGCCCAGTGGCCCAGCTATCCAAATGCCTGGATCGACACCAGCGTGGAAGCACGCTTTGCACGCATGCAGGCCCTCGTCCGAGGAGTGCGCGAAGTGCGCAACCGTTATCAGGTTGACGATAAAACCCGCCTCGATGTGGCCGTGAAATGCTCGGAGGTAGTGGCTTCCGACTTCAACACGCTCGCGGTCTTTATCGGGCCGCTCGCAGGCATCGCGAACCTCGTGGCTGGCCCAACGCTGGAAAAGCCCAAGCAAGCCGCAGGTGTGGTCAATCCAGAATTCGAAGCCTATGTATCGCTGGCGGGGTTGATCGACCCGGTTGCCGAGACCAAGCGACTGGAAAAGCAGATTGCCGAAAAACGCAAGTCGCTCGAAGGCACGAAAGCCAAGCTCGCTAACGAGAAGTTTATCAACAGCGCACCCGCCGAGGTGGTCGAGCAACAGCGGTTGCTACTGATTGATATCGAGAAACAAATCGCGACACTCGAAGAGAACATGCGCGACTTGCAAAATGTGTGATCACACAGCATGCCTTAAAGGTCAACGGAGTAGCCCACTCCGTTGAATCACTCCGACAGCAGATCATCGGGTCGAACCAGCACAATCTTGGGCAGCAGAAAACTACCCGTGGCAGTGGCAATTGCCACCAATTCATCAGCTTCGTCCACAACCGCAATGGGCCGTGGGTCGCCATGGTTCCAGGCGATCTGCATCCCGCGGCAGAGCCTCAGTCGGTCCGGTAACTCAAGCCGGATCTGTTCCAGTTCCGGTACCGCAGACACCATCGGGAGAACACATTGGGATAGGTTCTGGGGTCTCCGCTCCAGGCCAACCCCCTGCTCTGCCAAGAACGGACCCACCCGAGTGCGCCGAAGGGTTTCCACCAACCCGCCGCAGTGTAGAGCAGCACCGACATCTCGGGCGATGGAGCGAATGTAGGTGCCCTTTCCGCAATTCACTTCGATCTCCACGAATGGCCACTCATATGACAGCAGTTGAATCGAATCGATCTGCACCCATCGGGAAGCCAAAGCCACCTCGTGACCCATTCGTGCAAGCTGATGGGCTCGCTTCCCACCCAACTTCAGTGCCGAGACTTGCGGTGGGCGCTGCTCGATGAACCCGACTTGTTGATGGATCGCAGCCGCAACTTGATCGATGGGAATCGGGAAAAGGGTTCTGGTCGAGGTGATGTCTCCGTCAGCATCGTCGGTGTTGCTTGTTGCACCCAGACGAACCCGGGCGTGATAGCACTTGCCCATCGCCTGCACGTACTCAGCCAGTCGCGTTGCCGCACCGATACAGACGACCAAAACGCCTGTGGCAAGCGGATCAAGTGTCCCGGTGTGGCCCAGCTTGGTTTTGCGTGGAAACCACTGCAGTACGCGGTTCACCACATCGCGCGATGTCATACCACTTGGCTTATCGATTACCAGCAACCCGTTCATTTCCTCCCCTTCCCGTTTAACTTCGGGATAACGAGAATGCCCCACATCTCGACACTCCCCGCGCCTCGAGGTTCCCATGGCCGGCCCGACCTGTGTGATTTATAACCCTGCTGCCGGTCGCGGAAGAGCCGGGAAACTCCTGAGCGAACTGCAACAAACTTTGGGTACCGAGTATCAGTTGAAACCCTCAAGTCGACCGGAAGAGGCGATCGATCTGGCTCGACAAGCCGCAGAAAGTGGGTTTGACCGGGTAATTGCTGCCGGGGGTGATGGTACGGTTCATGAGGTTGCAAATGGGCTCCTGCGGAGTCAGCGCAGTAACGTGGTACTGGGCGTTTGGCCGATAGGCTCGGCCAACGATTTCGCCTTTTCCATTGGCATGACCAGTTGGTGGGAACGAAGAATCGAAGCGCTCCCGACTGTCGTTCAACTGGTTGATGTCGGTCTGGTGAAAACAGCCAAACGCGAGCGCTATATGATCGGCAACTTCGGTGTCGGGTTCAATGGCATGGTCACGATTGAATCGCGCTCGACACACTGGCTGAAAGGCTTACCGCTTTACGGCTGGGCGTTTCTGAAAGCCCTGAGTCGCCACTTCGCAACGCCAATGATGAGTGTTCGCTTCGATGAACGCGAAGTGACAACACCAACGCTATCGGTGTCTGTACTCAATGCCCAGCGCGAAGGAAACTTTCCACTTTGTCCGAGAGCTCGAGTCGATGATGGGCTCTTGGATTATCTCCATGCAAAACGGTTAAGCCGTGGGCACCTGTTACGCTACCTACCCGCAATGGCTCGGGGGACTCTCCCAACGAATCACCGCTTGCTCGAGGTCGGCCAAGCTCGCCGAATTGCAGTGCGTTCCGAAATGCCCTTTTGTGTGCACGCCGACGGCGAACTCTTGTGCGTGCCTAAAGATTGTGTGAGCGAGGTTACTATCGAAGTGATACCCAGGCGGCTCCGCGTCGAACTCTTTCCGGAAGCGATGTATGGCAAATGGGCTGAACGTAGGAAGCCTACCCAACTGGGGTAGGCCTCACAAGTACACGATTCGTGCTCAGTTATGCGGGATCTCGATACGGCACCAACCCAGGTCGAGGTACGTCGCCTTCGAGTTGTCGTTATTGAAAATCTTGGGATGAAGCGAGTAGACAACGAAGCGACCGTTCTTCTCGTCTTGCACCAACCCCGCCTGTCGGAGCACACCGAGGTGGTGCGAAACATTCACAATCTCAACATTCAAAGCCCTGGCCAATTGTGTGACGTTCATCGAACCTGTGCGTAAGCATTCGATAATCCGGATGCGATTGGGTTCAGCAATCGCTTGTAACATCACGGCACACTGCTTGGCCTGTTTCGGGTCTGTCATCGTGGCGTCCCTGAATCAAAAAAATGTGGAGAGCGGTAGCGGTTTTCGACCGTACTTTAGACGGAACTCGATAACCCGACGGAAGATGCCAAAACACCGTAGAGTTATCTAATCATCATAGTTACACGCATCACTCCAGCAAGTGATGCCGACGAGATTATTGGATTTTACTGTCTGTTCTGCGATGATTAGTCAGAGATTGGCGGGGGCAGTAGCGGAGTACAACCGATACTCGAAGATTCTGATGCGCCAACAATTTTATTTACATCGGTTTGCGACCACACCATGACGCACCACAGGGCGGCCCGTCGCCCTGGCAGTTCGTGGGCGCTGCTGTTTCCGATGTTCGCCCGATACTGGGAAGACCAATCAGCCTCTCGACACTCGCGCTGCTGCAGCTCGGGCAGATCTCGGGTTCAGCGTTTCGAGTTCCCACTAATAACTCAAAGTGAGCTTGGCATTTCGTACAGTGGTAATCGAATAATGGCATCTGCTGTGTCCTCAATGACTTCCAGACATTCACTAATGACTTCCAGACATTCACTTGCGGCGTTTCTTATAGAGCTCGCTGGCCCGGAAGAGTAGTTCCCGCTCTTCGGTTGTGAGGCTTTCTTGCCCCAGTTTAGAAACCTTTTCCAACAGTTGATCGACGCGAGATTCCAAGGATTCTTCGTTCGTTTCTTTTGGTCTCGCTTGAGATTCCACGGCAGCTCCTACAGGTTCAGGTGTATCGTCGGTTTCAGCAGGGACAACACGTAAGTTCGGGCGTCGGTTACGCTCGCGGCTTACGGATCGGTTCAGCATTCCATCAAATCGTATCCCGCTTAGGAAATAGAGCCAACCAAAGAGGGCTCCTCCGAGGTGCACCACAAAGGCGACATTGCCTTGCATGACACCGAGTGCACCTAGTGTATCGATCGCCACATAAAGGATCAGCACCACCCATCCCGGTGTTGGAACGACCAGAAAAAGCAGCCAGGTATGGCGCGGAAAGTTGAACACGTGGAGGGTCAGTGCCGCTGTGACTGCACCACTGGCACCCAGTGCAAACGATGGTGGTAGCATCCCAAGTAACTGGATTGCAAAATAGACGAGATTGGCAAACAGTCCGGCAAAGAGATAGAACAGGACAAACTCGCGGGAACCATAAAGATCTTCAAGTCGTGTTCCTACCATCCAGAGCAAGAACATATTGAAGAACAGATGCCAGAAGTCGGCATGGAGGAACACTGCCGTCAACAACCGCCAAACTTCGCCTTCCAGAATCAGTTGAGGCGCGTAAATCCCCCAGCGAACCAGTGGGCTCTCCTGCGGATGCCCCTTAAGGGCTTGCAAGAGGAATACCACAGTCGTGACAACGATGATCCAGATGGTGGCTCCCTGTCGCCCCCATGCGTTCAGGAATCCGCCGGACCCGTCTCGATAATAGTCCCGGTCCTGGATGCCCATGCCCACTCCTGCTACACACTGACAACTTGGTTAATGATACCTTAGCAAACCCCGTGCTTTTGTGGAACAGTTCACTCAGAGGAGTTGCACGCACGCACTTCCGATGCTTGCAGTGTCTTGACGGAACAAGCTGGCGGGCGTAAAACTGCCTCTGCGGCCCTATCGTCTAGTGGCCTAGGACGTGGCCCTCTCAAGGCCAAAACTCGGGTTCAAATCCCGATAGGGTCATCAGAACGTCAGGACATGAGAATACAGGATCGGACAGAATCGGACCTAAGTGCTGCTCTACTGCCACTTGCGTCAAGTCTGTCCGATCCTGTCGTTTTTGGTCCGCTCCTGTCTGCGCCGCTTTTTGCGCCGCCTTCTGGTAGTGCTCTTCTGTTGTCTGGAGGTAGTGCTAACGAGTGACCTGCAAACTGTTACCCAGCCATTCACAAAGCACATGGGCCGGGAATTGATTGGCCAGATCGGTTTGGCAGGATGAACGCAAGTTATTCTCGGGGTCCCCTGGAGTGACACAAGCCGGTCTTGAGTAGAATCGCCCAAGTAGTAGAAGAGAGGTACCGACGGCCGATTCCGATTTGGGAGTGTCGAGAGGCGTCCCACGTATTCGTTTCCCGAGGGGGTGGTCGAACAGATCGCACATGACCGGTACCACCACCCGGACGCACGCGTCCAAGAGCGTATGGAGA
>JBGTAO010000056.1:0-9768 GCA_041749835.1 Gemmata sp.
GATGCTTCAGCTTCCTCCTTGGACATCAGCACCAGAAACGTTCCCGCGGCAACCAGCAGAATGCCCACGGGTAACTTCCAGCTTGCGAAGCTTGGTGGTTGGAAGTGCCACGGTTCGCCCGCTTTCGGATGCCACACCAGGCTCAATAGCGTGTTGATCATCGGTGCCAGCGCGAAAATGAGTGGAGCGATGTAGATACGGTAGGTAGCAGGGTTCACGCCTTCGAGCTTGGCCGCGTCCACGGCTGCCTTGCTCGCAAAGATCACGCAGATGGCGCCCACGGCCCCGGCGATCCCGGCCAACCCGCTGAAGACGAGCCCGTTCATCTTCCATTCGGGTTTCGCGTCCTCGCGCAGACTCATCAAAATGAGCGGAATCAGCACGGCCATCACGAAGTACGCAATGCCGACGCAGAGAATCGACGCCAACCGGCCGCCGATAGTGCCCGGGCGTGTGGTGAGTTCCGTGCCGCCGTAGAAGATGATGGGGACATAGGTGCCCCAGGCTAGGCCGGCCAGAATTACGTAGCCCCACCAGGGGATATTGTTCATCGGGAATCCTTGCAGATACGAGAAAGCCCACGGACAAGCAGTCCGTGGGCTTTTCGAATAGAGGTGACCCTGCGGGGATTCGAACCCCGGTTCCAGCCTTGAAAGGGCTGTGTCCTAGGCCTCTAGACGACAGGGCCACGTCGGCGGCAACGCCAAGGACACATCATTATTAGGAGTGGTTCGGCACAGTGGCAACACCCCGATTTGCGCAATCCGAACGTAAGCTCTTCCTACTGGTGCGGTATCGTTTCCTGAGTAGAATGTGACTGGATCGCCCGCGAGTAGCGGACACACGCGACAACCTTTCAAGAAGGAAACCTGATATGGCCAGCCCAAACGTGATCGAACTGACCGAGAACAACTGGAGCGAGCACATCACTAGTGGCACGCTTGTGGTTGCCGACTTCTGGGCTCCCTGGTGTGGGCCGTGCCGCCGTCTGTCGCCCGTCATTGATCAAGTCGCCGATCAGTTCGCCGGTAAGGTCAAGGTGGGCAAGCTGAACGTCGATGAAAACCCCAACATTGCCGTCAAGTACGATGTAATGACGATCCCGCGGATTCTGTTCTTCAAGGGCAGCGATACGCCGGTGCACCAGGAAACCGGTGTGCTCTCGCCCGAAGAGCTCTCCAAGCTGATCTCGCAGCACCAGGGCTGATCGCCGGATGGGTCTCGCCGGTAGTGGGTTGTGCGGGCCAGCCGGGTTGTGACACCCGCACAGCCGAGCTCCCGCTCGATGCGGTGCCGGCTTTCCCATTTCCCCCCAATTCTCTGCTCCACTTTGGTCGATACTCTCTGCGGACCACGCCGTCTGCGGAGGAGTCGCGGTCATGGCCACCCATCAGGATCGGGAATATCGGCTGATCACCCAAAGCTACGGCACCGCTTCGGCCACCGAACCCGAGGCGCTGCTCGAGGCCTGGCGGGCGGTTGAGTCGCTGCAAAACCGGCTGGCGTCCGAGTGGGCCGAGGCCAATCGCTACTTCGTGCAGCAGTTCGCAGCGATCCAGAGCCGAGCCCGAGAGCAGGCCGAACGCGAACAACGCATTTCCCAACAGCAGGGCGCGCTCGATGCTCAGGAAGCTGGATTTCAGGAGGAAGCCCGCTCGCTAGAAACGCGCGTCCAGCATGCTCGCGCCGCACTGGCCAAGCTGGAACGTCGCCGGGAGTTGCTCCGTTCGGAATCCTTCGCGACGGTGGCTCCGACCCACGGGGGATTGGTTGCCGGGTTCCCGGAAGACTTTGCTCACCAGGAACGCCAGATGGTGCAGGAAACGGCCGCGGTGGCCCGGTTGCGTGACCAACTGCACGAACAATCGGCCGATGTCGATGACGCCCGCCGGCAGCTTGCCGAGCAATTCCGCATGATGGCCCAGGCCCGCAACCACTGGCAGCAATCGGAACGGCAAACACTGGGCGAAATGGAGACGCTGGCCCGCGCTCTCTGCCAGCGTGAGGCGGAACTCGATTCCCGCGAGCAACGCTTGATCCGGGCCGATTCGCTCCGGTGCGAGGAAGCCGATCTGCTCTGGCGCGAGCGGATGCGGCTCGAAGTGTGGCAAACCCATCTGAGTATCGATCAGTCGCGCTGGCAGGCCGAACGCCAACAACGCGAGGCGGAACTCGAACAGCAGCAGGCCGTAGCCGCGTGCCGTGAACTCGAACTCCAGACCCTGCTCCAGGAGTGGGCCGATACACACGCAGTGGAGCTGAACCATTTGCAAACCGAGCGCGAGTTCTGGCAACTCGATCGCGCTCGCTTCCAGATCACCACTGCCGAGTTTGCGGCCGCACAGCAGCAAGGGCTCCACGAACTGCAACGCTATGCGGCTCGCGTTCTGGCTACTGAGGAACTTGTGGCCACGGCATTGCAAGACTCTGGCTCAACGCTTCCGGCACGGCGGTTGGCAGTGTTGCGGCAACGCTGGGAACGGATCTTCGAACACAAGACGCAAGAGTTGGTGCAGCGTCTGGCGGAACAGACGAGTGCCCGGGTTTTGCTTGATGAACGCTATGGCGAACTGAAGCAGGTTCTCACGGAAATCGCGGATCGCGAAGCGGCGCTGCACCAACGCGAGGCCGAACACGATCGCAAGCAATGGGTTACACCGGTTGCTACCGTTCGCTTCGCCTCGGTTCCGCCGTTGTCGTCGCCCGAGTTGGTAGTCTTGCGGGATGAGGTGGAACGCCTCGCGTGCCTGGTGCTGGAACTGGAGCCGCCCGCGCCACCCGAGCAAGAGCTGCCCTGGGCCATCGTGGAGAAGCATCGCCCGCAGGGTGGCCGCGAATCGCGTGCAGCTTGAACCGGGTTAGACGGTTAACGTTCCGATCACTTCCGGAATCGCCGAGGCACCCAGGGTGGCCAGCGCCTCGGGTAAAGCATTGGCGATCCGAACGCTGGCCGTGGGGTCATAGAAGTTCGCAGTGCCAATCTGAACGGCGCTGGCTCCCACAACCAAGAACTCCATCACATCGTCGAGTGTGGCAATCCCACCCACGGCAATAATCGGAATCGCCTTGATCTGCGCGATTCGCCAGACGGCTCGCAGCGCCAGGGGCTTGATGGCTGGCCCGCTAAGCCCGCCCGTCACGTTGCCCAGAATCGGTTTCCGACGTCGCCAATCGACTGCCATGCCCACGAAGGTGTTCACGGCGCTCACAGCGTCGGCTCCACCATCGGCTGCGGCGCGGGCAATCACGGTGATATCGGTGACGTTCGGGGTAAGCTTGGCGATCAGGGGAATATCGGGGCACACATCGCGGCAACGGCGCACGATCCGCCGGGTGGTTTCCGGGTCCGTAGCGAAATCGAGCCCACCGGAAACGTTGGGGCACGACAGGTTCAATTCCAGCCCAGCCAGCCCTTGCCCCGCCTCATGAACCCGTGTGGCCATCGCAACGAATTCGTCTTCGGTCTTCCCGGCAATGTTGCCGATCACGGCCGTGGGAAGCGTACGCAAGTACGGCAAATGGTGGCTGAGGAAGTGTTCCAGGCCATCGTTATCGAGCCCGATGGCGTTGAGCATGCCGCTGGCGGTTTCGGCTGTACGCGGGGGCTTGTTGCCCGCCCGTGGAGCAGCCGTCACAGTCTTGGGGATCACGCCGCCGAGCCGGGTGAAATCGACGAACGCCGCCATCTCCTTGGCGTACCCGAACGTGCCGGAGGCGACGAGCACGGGGTTGCGCAGTTGCAGGCGGCCCAAATTGACGGACAGATCGGCCATCGGCAGGGCTCTCGTGGCGGAGCGGTTTCAGCGGTATCGCGGCTGTGCGCCCGCACCAGCAGTGTGAGGGCGAATCCGCCTGGGTGAGAATATGCAAATCGCGAGCGAGTAACAGATTCGGATTCTCGTGACGGGAGCGTGCGCGTGTGCTTCGCCACGGTTTCTTGAACGCGGCAGGGCTCGATCGGATTGTGCAGTTTCTGCTGATTGCGGTAGCTGAAGCGACCGCTCGGGTTGTTCCGGTTCTCGACGAATCGTTGACATGGCCCAGTTATTGGCAAATGATCTGTTAGTTGCAGCGAACCATCCGTTAAGGAGCCGCGGAGCGTTTTACCGCCACCGGTTCGAGTTCCTCCGTGTGGAAATGCTTTCGGAGGTGTTATGCAATCGACATTTCTGATCTGTGCCGTTCTTGGTGGCACGCTGGTGCTCTGTCAGGTGCTGGCCGGGTTGATCGGCTTCGGCGCGGAAAGCGATATCGATCACGATTACGATAGTGCCGACGATCACCATTCCGGCTTGCTGGGTATGTTGAGCGTTCGGGCCATGACCTCGGCATTGCTATTTTTCGGTCTGGGTGGGCTTACAGCATTGCACTATGAGGCGAATGAACCGGCGGCGTTCGGCATCGCGTTGGGAGCCGGGTTCGCCGCGCTCTACGCGGTGGCCATGATCATGCAATCGTTGTCGAAGCTCAAAGCCGATGGAACGGCCCGAGTGGAGCGCTCCGTGGGTCGCAGTGGCACCGTCTATCTGCGTGTGCCCGGTTCGCGTTCCGGTGCGGGGAAGATTCAGATGATGCTCCAGAACCGGACCGTCGAGTACCAGGCAATGACCGCCGGCGACGAGCTTCCCACGGGTACCCCGGTCAAAGTCGTGGCTATTGTCAATTCCGACACGGTTGAGGTCGAGGCGACATAATCTTTCGGGCGACCCGCTGGCCGAGGTCGGCGCTCCGCCCCCAACTCCGTGGGAGCCCATACCATGCTCGCGTTGTTTGCTGCCAACTCTGCGATCGCCGATCTGCCGTGGCCCGTCATCAGTGCCGTGGCGGCGGCGCTCGTGCTGTTCGGTCTTCTGATGCTGGTGGTGAAGCGCTACAAGCGTTGCCCCAGTAACCGCGTGCTCGTCATCTATGGTAAGACTGGCGGGAACAACGCCGCCAAGTGCGTTCACGGTGGTGCCGCGTTCGTTTACCCGTTGATCCAGGATTACGCCTACCTGTGCCTCGATCCCATTCAGATCGAAGTGCCGCTCAAGGGCGCGCTCTCCATCGAGAACATCCGCGTCAATGTCCCCAGCGTCTTCACTGTGGCCATCGGCACCGATACTGAGACGATGCAGAACGCCGCCATCCGCTTGCTGGGGCTGGGAACCGCCGAGATCAAGGAACAAGCCCGCGACATCATCTTTGGCCAGCTTCGGCAGGTCATTGCCAGTATGCGTATCGAGGAGATCAACCGCGACCGCGACAAGTTCCTGGAGAGCATCCAGAAGTCGCTGGAAATGGAACTGAAGAAGATCGGCCTCGTGTTGATCAATGTGAACATCACCGACATCACGGACGAAAGCGGCTACATCGAGGCGATTGGTCGCAAGGCGGCGGCGGTGGCTATTGAACAGGCCAAGATCGATGTGGCCGAGCAGGAGAAGAAGGGGAAGATCGGGGTGGCCGAGGCCGAACGCGATAAGGATGTTGCCGTGGCTAATGCCACCAAGTTGCGCGAGATTGGTACCCGCGAGGCGACCCGCGAGCAGTTCATCAAGGTGGCTCAGCTCGATAAAGATCGTGAGGTCGGCGAGCAAACCGCGAAGCTCGAACAAGACGCGCTGGTGAAGGAATCGCAGCGGCAGCAAGCAATCCGGATTGCCGAATTGGACCGGGACCAGCGAGTCGGCGAGCAACAGGCCGTGTTCGAGCGGGAAGCCCAGATTGCCGAAGCCGAGCGGGACAAGCGCGTGCGCCTGGCCGATGCCAATGCGAAAGCCGTGGGTGGCGAATCTGCGGCTCAGGCCGAAATCGCGGCGTACCAGGCCACGCTGGCGGTGAAGAAAGCCGAGGCGTACCAGCTCTCGGAAACCAAGAAGCGTGAGGCCGAAGCCGCCGTGCTCGAAGCCCAGAACCGCGCGATGGCCAAGGCCGCGATCGCCGAGGCCGAGAAGATCGAAGCGGAACAGCGGGCGGCACTGGAAGCGCCTGCGAAAGCCGAGAAGGCCAAGATCATTGTCGATGCCGAAGCCGCCGCCGAACGGGTGAAGCTGGAAGCGCAGGCATCCGCGGCCACGATCTACGCGAAACTCGAAGCCGAGGCCCGTGGGCAGTACGAGATCCTGGCGAAGAAGGGCGACGGCCTCAAGAAGATCATCGCCGCATGCGGCAGCGCACAGGCCGCGTTCCAGTTGCTCATGCTCGAACATATGGACGCGCTCGCTCAGGCCTCTGCGCTAGCCATCTCGAACATCAAGTTCGATAAGGTCGTGGTCTGGGAAGGTGGCGGCAATGGCAACGGAACTTCCAGCACCGCCGCGTTCATCAAGGACATGGCCCGCATGATGCCCCCGATGCTTCAGGTGATGAAGGACATCGGCGGCGTCGAAGTACCCGAGTACCTCGCGAAGCTCACCGGCGATGGCAACGGCGACAACAGGCCGCCTGTGGTTGGCCCGGAACCGCGCGCAAACGGAGCACCGGCTACCGAACCACCTGCCACTCCGGCGGGCTAAAGCAGTTTGAACGGGATACTTGGCCGAGCGGCAACCCGAGTGGGGTCGTCGCTCGGCTTCGTTGTTACCGGCGGCGGTTCCAGTCGTCTAGCGAATACTTTTCGCGCACCAGTTCCTCGACCAACCCGTACGGTACGGGTTCATCCGTGTTCTTTGCCTCCCATTCTGTGGAGAGCAACAGCTTCGCCTCTTCCACCGTTGTCGGTAGGTTCATCACGAAGTCGCCGTGTGGGCGGTTCCGACGGTACTCGGGCTGGCGTTCCGGCGGGTTCAGATACTTCGCAATCAACGGCAACGCGAATCCGCAGAGCAGGGTGCCATGATGCAGAAAGTGCGTCCGCTTGCGATGCTGGGCGTTGCCCGAGAACTTGATCCCATCGCGTGCGAGATCGCTGGTTCCTTCAAGGTTGGCTGCGAGAACCGGTTGCAGTGCCCGCAACACACGGTTCAGCACATATCGGTTCGACGCCGGAATGTCGCTCAACCCGGCCGCGCGGTCGTACTCCAGCACCAGGCTGAAGCACAAGCAGCCCGGGCCGATCAGCACCGTGCCGCCGCCACTGGAACGCCGCCGAATCGGGACGCCATCGGCTGCACACGCGGGCTCGTTCACATCAATGCTCACGGAACCGCCGGCCCCCACGACAACGGCGAAAACGGGGTTGCTCCACACGCGGAGGACTTCGGAACCGGTGCCCTGTTCCGCAACCACCACCAGCGCTTCGTCCAGCGCCAGGTTCGCTTCGATCGTGGGCAGAGTGAGATCAAGCCACCGCATGGATGTTGACCGGGCGGGAACTGCGACGTATCCATTTCCACGAAGACTGTCTTACAACTTGCACACCACGAGGAACGCACGATGTCCACACCCCGCCTGGCTCACAATGTCTTCTTTCAGTTGAAAGACCCCACGCCGACGAATGTCGCGGCACTCGTTGCGGCGTGCCACCAGTACCTGAACGTGCAAGCTGGCATTGTCTTCTTCGCGGCGGGGCCACTGTGCCAGGATCTGAACCGCCCGGTGAACGTGATGGACTGGCATGTGGGGCTCCACCTGGTGTTTGTGGACAAGGCCGCGCACGACACCTATCAGGACGACCCGATGCATTTGAAGTTCGTGGAAGAGAACAAGCCCACCTGGGCCGGGGTGCGGGTGTTCGATTCCCTGGTGTGAGCCCGCGTGGGTCTTGCGATCATCTGGCCCACATAACCGCAGGTTCACCAGGAAGCCGATTCCATGCTCTACCGGGTGCGCAAACGCCTCCACTCACTGAAGTTCTGGGCCGCTGCCCGGGGGGCTCACCACACGCCACCCACCCCGTGCCAGCCCACGGCCGAGTGCACCATTCACACGATGCTCGGGCACGCCGACTTCCTGATGTACCTGGTGGCGATCAAGTCGTTCTTGCGCTTCGGCCCGGTGGCCCGGGTGATGGCTCACTCGGATGGCTCGCTCACGCACGGCGATGAATCGGTCTTGCGCACCCACGTACCCGGGATTCAGATTGTTTCGGCGGCGGAAGCCAACGAACGGGCTCGCCAGAAGTTGAACCCGTTTCTTACCGAGTGGCGAGCGCGCGACGCAAGCTGGCGGCGCGTCCTCGATACGGAACTGTGGTGCGAAACGCCACGCCGCATGATCATCGATTCGGACATCCTCACGATCCGCGAGCCCGATGCCGTTCTCGATTGGGTTGCCGGAAATGGTGCGAAGCGCCCGTTGCTGTTTGGGGCACCCGATGGCCCGGCGACCGGTCCCATTCCGGAAAGCTCTGGCCCACGCCACATCCAAACCGTCTTCCGGGAGAAGCTTGCCGCAGTGGCCGCAGGTGCTGAACGGCCGCCCGAGTATTTTCAAGGTGCAACTTCGGGCTATTATGGGTGTGGTGCCGAAGTGTCGCTGGAGAATGTCGAAGCGATCATCCGGTCCGGCGTTGCGGCGGGTGTGCCGATGCACGAGTGGGGCGGCGAGCAGTGCCTGGTCGTCTATCTGCTCTCCACGGCGAACCCGATTCGCCTCGATCCGCAGAAGTACGTGAACTTCGCACCCGAAGTGGTTGTCCGAATGGATCGCGTGGCCGTGGCGCACTTCTACGGCACCTATCGCTACTCCGGCGGAGTCTACCCGCGGCTCGCCAGTCAGGTTGTGCGGGAACTTTCGAACACACACAAGCCATGAACCGTATCGCACCGCACGATCTCCCCGCGTTCCTCCGGAAGTATCGGCTCAATGGCGGCCGCATCCGCCGCGTTCGCCTGCTCTATCCGCGGCCCCACGAAGTGGCTGTCGAGTTCCAGCTTGCCGTCCACGAGCCGACCAAGAGCCTCGGGGTGAAGTCCGCGCCGGTGCGCCTGCTGCTGCGACTGGAAGGAGTGGACGAGTTCCGCTTTCAGATGCGCCCCGCGCAGCCGAAGGCCCGCATCACCGATGCCCGCATGGGCTATCTCAAGGGGCTGTTCTACGTCTCGCTCGATTCGCTCGGGCTGGAGCCAACCGAGGTGGCCCAGGTGTTCGATTATCGGGCCAGCGAGGTTTACGCCGCCGGACGCGAACTCTTCTGGGCGGAAGTCCCGCGGCCGAAGAAGCCGGAATAAGTGTGGATCACGCTCGGACGTTATCGCGCCAACCACAGCAGAATCGCCCCGCCGAGTAGAAGCCGATACAGCACGAACACCGCCGTGGAGTAGCGTTGCAAGAAGCGGAGCAGGAAGGCGATCGCCAGGTAGCCCACGAGCGCCGAGACCATCAATCCCGTCACGAGCGCCGTAACTTCTTCCCCCGAAGCGAACAGGCTCAGCGGTTCTCCCGGCTGCGGGTTCGCAAGCTTCTTGTACTCGTCGTACAGTTCCTTGAGCCCCGCTCCGAGAATGATCGGCACCGAAAGCAGGAACGAGAAACGGGCCGCCGCTGGCCGTGCGAGCCCGGCAAAGAGCCCGCCCGTGATGGTGGTGCCCGAGCGGGAGCCGCCCGGCATCAGTGCGAACGCCTGCCAGATTCCGACCCACAACGCATCGAGCCAGCCAATGCTCATTTCATCACGCGGCAACTGCCCCCGCCGAACTCGCCGTGCGGCCCACCACTCGCCCACGGCCATCAGAAGTGCGAACACGATTGCGACCACGGCGACTGAGGTGAGGTTGAAGAAGGTCGCCTTCAGCCACTTCTTGAACAGGAATCCGACGATGACGGCGGGCACGGTGCCTAGCCCAATCAGCCAGGCCAAGCGGCCCTCGGGTGTCGCCCCGATGGTGCGGCGGCGCAGATCGGTCG
>JBGTAO010000057.1:0-10909 GCA_041749835.1 Gemmata sp.
GACAGCGAGGATCACAGGTAACCACACCGAATCCCCAATGCCAGCCAGGAACATATCCGCCGCGGAGGACAGGTATATCATGCTGATCCCGAGGTAGCGCAGTCCGTTTGAGATGTCGGCTCTGATCCGCTTCCGATTGATGTGCTCGGATACGAGTACAACCAGTGCCAGCGGAATGATCCACGCCTGCGGATGGCGGTAGAACGGCACACCCGAATGGGTAAGTAACGCCCACAATGCGGCTGTGGTCGAGAGCGCGGCTAGCAACCCCCATCCAAACGATTTCCGCGAAAGTGCGAGGAAGCCGTAAAGGCCTCCGGCCAGGAACCATAACCAGGCATAGGTATCGAAGTGTTGGGGCAACTTCTCGAGATAGGTGAGGAACGGACTCAGCCCGGGTGCCTGGCCCGTTGCGAACGCCGTCAGCACTGCTGGTGGTTTTGCCCAGAACGCCAGCAGCGGAATGAGTGGCAACAGCACGCCCGTTCGCCGAAGTGGAATGGCCAGCACGCGAGTTCCACGTCGCTCGAAATAGTCCGCCAACCCAATCCCCAGAAATGCCAACCCCATGACGGTGAAGGTCCAGTACTTGACTGCGGCCCCCAGGAATAGCTCGGGGATGTTAAACCGGATCTGCACGAACAGCAGCACCAGAAGAAGTTCGGCCAGGTAGACGTATGTAGTCCGGGCGAGTTCGGGCATTCGCAGGGGATCGCGTTCCTGTGAGAGCGCGAACCGAATTGCGAGCACCATCAACCCGATGGTCCCCAGTAGGACCGCGAGGACCGTCGGGGCTCCCAGTGGGGTGTGTCGTGTCAGCGGATCGTAAACGGGAACCTGTTGGATCAGACACACAACCAGGACGATCAATGCCGACAGCGCGGACCAACCCGCCACCCAACGCGAGGGCGCTTGCCATTGTCGCGCAATCCAAGAGCGAAATTCACTGCCCACGATACCTGCAGCGGCCAGTGCGACAAACAGCCAGGCGTTGCGATGAAGCCAGACTGATGGTGATGCCGGATCAGGGCTGGCCCAAGCGGTAGTGGCCAGCACCAATACTCCACCTCCCAGGGTGGCAAACCGTAACACGCTCAGCCAGTCCGGAAGAGCGCGGGAAAGGACGAGGCAGCCCAGCACGAGTAGCCCGATCGAAATCGGACTGGCCAAGAGTCGTTGGAGCAGGATGGGCTCAAGGCAACCCAGCCGGACGCCCAGCAGCAGAACGGCACTTGCCACAATCGTTTGTGCGACAACGAGCCAGGCACCGTCATCGCCACGCTCGGGAATACGCAGGAATCCCGTGGCTTGATTCCTGATCTTGAGCATCAGCGCACTGGCGATCAAAGCGAATCCCGCAAGCGCCAAGGGTGCTTGCCAGGCCTGGAACACGGGCTGGTGCGTGGTACCCGAAACCGCGAGCAGAACACCAAGTACCGCAGTGGCATACACCCCGCCACGTGCGATCAATGCTCGTGAATCCCAAAGTGCCAACATCATCGACATCATGACGGCCAGGGTGGCTGCCGTGGTGAGCCAAAGCGAATCGGCTTGACTGCCTGCCAGCGTCGGTGCAAGGCCGATTCCCAGTCCCAGCAAGGCGAGCCCACGGGTGATGTCACTGAAATCGCGCCAGTTGTAGCCCGGGACTCGTAACCCGAACGCTGTCCAAAACGCACTCACCAATGCCAGGCTTGTCACATTTGCTAGTAACAGTTCGGAAGCCGATTGAGATGGCGAACTGATCCAGAACAGGCTCGCCGCCAGGTTAGCCAACAGCGCGGAAAGAACCATTCGACGCACACTGTGCCCGAGCAGCGCCGCAGTCCCCAATACGGATGATGCCATCATCGCCAGTGCTGCTGGTAACCACGGCCGCCAAGGATCAATCCAGCCGCTCCTGAGTGCCAGCACCGCAAATAGCGCCGCGAATCCATCGAGCCACGTGGACGTTTCTGCCCGGCGATACAGCACCACGATGAGCACCAGTGCAACGAGCATCCAACTGATTGCCAGAGTGTGGTAAGTCAGCCAGGTTCCTGGCACATCCCAACGGCTCGCAACACTCGCTGCGAGCACACCCGCAATCACCGCTCCCAGGATCACCGCGTGTCGGTGGAACTGGGGTTCCGTTCGGATGGCTCGCACGACAGCCACACCCACGGTGAGCACCAGGACGAACCACCCAAATGTTCCAAGTGACAACCAGGCCGCTGCTGGTGCCAGGAAAGGCTTGGTGATCATCGCGAGGGCGGGCAGCGCGGTCACTCCCGCCAAGCCGAGCAATCCGAGCCGCGACTGCACACCCAGTAGCAGGCCACCCGGCACGCGCTTTTCCCCGGCGAGCCACAACCCTGCCCAAAGCGCCGCACTGGCACTGACAATGAGCCAAACGATGATCGATTCCTGGTGATCGAGTTGGCCCCCGCCTGTCACGACCTGGAGCGCATACCCACCAGCTAGCGTGCCCGTGAAAACCAGCCCTCCCGCGAACGCATACCACGATGAACGCTCACGGACAGCAGAACCCCCAAGCCCGAGCACGACCAGCACTAGTGGGATCAGGTTTGCTGGTAGTTGGCCCATGGAGGAAAACACCGAAGTAGCCTCCGGGCCAGAAGGCGTGGCCCCCATCAGGCCCAGTTCCGCAACCTGGATTGATAAAAACACTACCACCCCAGCAGTGACCGCGAGCATGCCGAGCAAGGCGGGGCGGGTCGTCGCATTGGGTAAGCACGGGAAACCCAGGCGGAGAAGTGTTTGTCGGATCAGGTCACGGAACGCCATGACGGCAGTCCCAAGCACGAAGGCAAGTGCCAGGCCCCAGCGTGTGGCGGTCGCACTTGCGACATCGATACCGTGCGTTCCCGCCCACAGGAGCGGGATGGTCAGGAACAGCAACAGAAGGCCAAAGACGTGGGGGTTGGTATCCCGCTCTCGACCAGTCCAACGCCAGGAGGCCAGGACGACCAGCAGCCAGACACCCAGCGCCATCCCAAACGCCGGTTCCGGCTCCCACATCAACCTCCCCAATTGTGCTTCGCCAGAACCGGATCCAAGTGGTGTCAGTTCTGCTCGAATCAGGGGCAACAAACGGAGAACTGCCAGCAACGCCAAGGAGAGCACCGAACCTGCACTCAGGATGCGTTCTGCAGACCAGACCGGATTCATCCAGATGGGTTGCAGAAGTGGCGAAGACTTCAGTAAGTGTCGTGCGATCACCCAGAGCATTCCGAGAAGACCGATGGCGATCAGGTACACGGTGATCGACGCAGGCAATAGATAATCCTGGATCGGTTCACGCTGCGGTGCCTGGTCGTAGAGCCATGCCACCCCCAACAGCACCGCGGCCAGCGTCAGCGAGAGTTGGAAGACGGTAAACGCGAACCGCTGTCGCCACGAGATGACTTGAATCAACCACACGACACCGAGGCAAACCGCTGCCCCAGCCCATTGAAGCGCCAACTGCGCCGGTGGAACAAGCAGTAAGCAAAACACGACACCACTGGAGAAGTACGCGGTCCAGCGAAGTGGAAGCGAGACCGCGAGACTGCTTCGGCGGAGGACAACCGCGAGGATAGTGACGACTGCAGCATGGGTGAGTGCCGCAAGCAGAATTGCCCAGGAATCGGGACGCCAACCGAGTGTGACGAGACTCAGATGCCCAAGCCCTATCAGCATTGCGCACGAGCCCAGTAGGCTCGGCACTTGAGTGGCTGTCAGGTACGCGAACCCGAGCGTGGCCAGCCCAACCGCCAGGAACGTACCGGTATGCCAGGGTGACTCATTCATCGATCCCGAGAGGAACGCCAGACCCACGGCAAGAATGGACGCGGCCAGGGCGAGCTCGCGCGCAGCCCGGCACAACTGAGCCGCAGCAGTACGCTGATAGCGGCTGAGCATTCCGGCCAGCACGATGAAGCCTAACGCTTCAAGTGCGACTCCGAATCCCCAGAACGCATGATCGCCTGGTTGTGTCGCGTGCAGTGCCCACAATGTCCCGACCAGAATCAGCCAGAGCGCTACTTGGGCAAATCCTTGTCGTTGCCATCGCACGTTTGAAGCCAAAAGTGTGAAAGCACCGCACCCATAAGTCACAGCCGCAATCCCAGGACGATCAGAACCCGCAATACTCACGATGAAGAGACCTAGCAAGCCACTTACCATGCCCCCAATTGCATAGCTCAAGAGCTGGTGGCGTGACCGCGTTCGCGCCAATGCTTCGACGATCGCAGCCGATGCCACGGCAAAGGCCATCAACACCGCACCGGTTGCCGCCGATGGAAGTAGTTCTGCAAAGGGTGTCGACCATTGCTCGGCCACACCGTAGTAGCTAATGATGCTGGCCAAAGCGAGAGCTGGAATTGCACCCAACTGTGCCCAGGGTAATGCTTCTCGAAAGGCAATCCGGGTCAGGAAGAAGCCAGCAGTGGCAGATACCAGTAAGAGCCGGAACGGCTGTGGCCAGGCTGTTGCAAATGCGAACGTGAGTGCCACAAATCCCAGTAGCCCCACACCGGTGCCAATCACACGTAAAAAACCCGTCGAACGGACGCGTTGTTGCACCAGCAACCCCGCCTCGATAATCGGAATTGCAGCCAATGCCAGCGGAAGTGCCAGCCGGCCCAGTGCATCCACCCCATCGGGCGCACGAGCTACATGGAAGCCCCACGCGGTCGCCAAGCCGAACACCGCCAAACCCACGAATTGCAGTAAGGAAGCAGCCGCAGGTGCTTCCAGGGGTTCGTGCTCGCTCCCCGGTCGCGGCCAGCGCAATGCCGCAAGTACCGCTCCCGCAAAGCAGGCCAACCCGAGCCAGACCGAGAGATCGCCGAATTGTTCCGGGAACCACTGGATCGGTAGTAGCTGCATGGCCGGTGGACCGATCACAGCCAGAGCCACCAGCCAACGCCATTGCGTTCGGGTCGTCATGACATCCCGGCCGGCCGTGCGAATGACCCAGCCGAGCAAGAGAACACTCCCGAGCTTCACCCCGATATCCCAAGGTTGCGTACTGTTGCCACGGGTAACCGTGTCGGACAGAAGAATCAAGTTGAGCGGGGCCAACAGAAGTGCAATGACCAATAGCCCACGACTGGTTGCGGTCAATTTCCAGTGATGCAAGGTGTACTGGCCCGCTCCAAAAAGTGCCAATGTGATCGCGGAGGAGAGGAGAAACGGGAAGTACGGGATCGTTTCCAGGCTCCGCCAGAGCGTGATGACGAGAGCGATGGAACACCCAACGATCAACATGCCACCGACCAGTTCACCCCACAGAATGTTCCGCTCTTCCATGAAGGCAGCAAATGTCGATTCCCGGCGTTGTGGCGTGGATCGGATCGTAGTCTCAGGCCTGACAGAAGACGGCACTTCGTGGGGTGAACGTGCTTCAGTAATTGCACTGGGTGGAGCCAGGACTGCTTGCGGAAGTTCGGCTGCGGAGATGTGAGACTCAGGAACTGGTTCCGGCTCCCGGCGAGGTCGAGTTGGTAGAGGTGGTAGCCGCTCGGGTTCGAGGCGCATTGGTGCCGTGCGGTCGCTCGGACGTTTCTGCAGAGAGTCGGAGCGTTGTTCCAGTTGCTGTAGGACGGAACGACCGACTTCCAGATCCAGGTGGTTGCCTGCCACGAGATCGCGGATTTCCGATTCAGCTTCCCGAACTCGGTAGAGTTTCTGAGCCTGAATCGTGTTCAGTGGGAACTCGCAAAAAATGCAATGCTCGTCACCACGGGCAACCCGTCCGCGGCAGGCGGGGCAAATCCGGTCCTGTCGCTGTTGCGTCTCGTTGTTTCTCAAAAAAGGTTTGGACTGGGAGCGGCCGAACAATGCCCGGAGAATTGCGAAACCAACGACCCAGACAAGATGACCGATTGCCGCGAACAGGAACAGGCCAATTGCGAAGAGCAAATACCCCATGGCAACACCCTACACCTGGTGTGGGATTTCCAGTAGTAGCCAGGGAAAGCCGCGGTCCAGAGCCGTGAAGCGGGAGAACAGTAGGCAAGATACCAGTTCCATCGCGGATATTCCTTGAAAAGCGAGAGCTTGTGAAAGTTGAAGCTCCCGACACTCGGCAAATCGGGACGTGCTACCATGATCATCGGAATGGCGAAGTCGTGTCGGTTACTGCCGTAGCCGTTCCACTGCCTCAGGTGTCGTTGAGGTGAAATGACGAGCGATCACCGAACGCTACTCGTGTTCATGAAGTACCCGAAGCCCGGGCAGGTGAAAACGCGACTGGCAGCGAGAATTGGCCCTGTGGCAGCAGCAAACCTGTACCGATCCTGGATTGGTATCGTACTGGAGCAGTTGCAGCCTCTCCGCGGTTCCGTCGCGGTGATTGGAGCGATCACGGGGGGGACACCTGCCGACTTCCGTGACTGGGATCAATTGGTTGATCTGTGGTGGACACAGCCCGAAGGCGACCTGGGTACGCGGCTCGATGCCGGCTTTAGTGAGTACCAGGATGCGAAGCGACCGGTGCTAGCGATCGGAACGGATTGCCTGGAGATCGAGCCATCGCTCATCGAGGAGGCTTTCACTCACCTTCGGCAGCAAGAAGCGGTTTTTGGCCCCGCTGGCGATGGTGGCTATTACCTGGTGGGAACGGTACGGTATCTGTCCGGGTTTTTTGATCAGATTCGTTGGTCCACGCAACAGACGCTGCACGACCACAAGGAGCGCTGCCGCGCGAACCGCTGGCGATGGTCCGTGCTCCCCCGACGCGATGACCTCGATACCTGGCAGGATTGGCTCGATTACTGTCTGCGCAAGGGCCTCGATCCTGAAAGGGCGATCACCTGATTCCAGCCGAGAGCCCGGGTCTCATCCAAGACGGCAGCCATGCCGTTCAATGTCGTGCGGCAACATCTCGAGAAGTGAATGTCGAACCAGCAACACCTGAGCGTCAGCGTTGTCGTGCCCGTGCGGAATGAAGAAACGCAGCTTTCGTATACACTCGAGTCGTTACTGAATCAGACTGCACCACCGGAACAAGTGATCGTAGTCGATGGTGGTTCGCGCGATCGAACACGGGAGGTCGCGGCTTCGTTTCCGGTCGAACTCCTCACCGTCACTTCTGGCGGTCGTGGTAACCAGATCGCACAAGGTGTGGCTGTTGCCCGTGGCGCTATTGTGGTGATTGCTCATGCCGACATGGTGTTCCCCACGAATAGTCTGGAGCGGATTCGTCAACATCTGATGGAGCATCCGGCCTGTCCAGGGGGTGCCCTGGGTCACCGGTTTTGTCCACCACGTTGGCGGTATCGGCTGATGGAATGGTGCGATGCCCGCCGAGCACAACGAGGGAACTCCTACGGCGATCAGGCACAGTTCTTCCGGCGAGAGTGGCTGAATGCAGCAGGCGGTTTCCCGGCACTACCCATTATGGAAGATGTTGAGCTAGCGAAGTTGCTGCGCAAACTTGGCCCCAGTGCTTATCTCGATTGTCCGGTTGTGGTGTCACCGCGGAGATTTGAACGCCTCGGCTTCATACGGGCAATCTGGCAGAACTGGCGATTTCGAAGGGCCTACCACCGTAGCGGGTTGGCTGCGGTGCAATCCATCTTTGACATCTACTACCCTTCGAGAACCGACTCGCGATGAACTTCCTGAAGTGATTCAAGTCGGGCGAACGGAAAGCACTCAACAGAATCCCGTCGCCAGAAGTAGTCATTACTCGATCAGGGTGATGGTAGGCTCGTTTTCCGCGTGGACAGCACCGATCACAGCGGCCGCTTGGTCGCCATTGGCATGAAGCGCGGATAGCAACTCTTGAAGTCGCTGTGGAGCAACCCCAATCAGTAAGCCGCCCGATGTTTGCGGATCGAACATCCAGGCGGGTAACGGATCGGGGCCACAAATGCGACAAGCCAGTTTGGCATTATCACGGTGCAGGGTGCTGACGATCCCCTGGGAGACCACTTCCAAGAACCCGGGAAGGAGCGGAATCTGCCGCGCTTCAAGCGTGGCGCTCACCCGGCTAGCCCGCAACATCTCGAGCAAATGGCCCGCCAAACCAAACCCGGTAATGTCCGTACAGGCTCGGAGGCCCATGCGATTCACCACCGTGGCGGCATCGCGATTGGAGCGGACCATGCTAGCAATCAGCGGATTCAACCACTCGGCGCGACATTGAGCACGCATCCAGGCGGCAAGCAGTGCCCCCGTACCTAGTGGCTTGGTCAGCACCAGTTGATCACCCGGCTTCAGATTCCCTTTCCGAAAGAGTTGCTCTTCTTCAGCGTAACCGGTTACGGCGAAGCCGACGGCGAGTTCGTGGCCTTCGGTTGTGTGACCCCCGCCGAGAGTCACGCCGGAATCAGTCAGAGATCGTTGTGCCCCGGCTAGCAGCTCGAAGAGTTGTTGCTCCTGAACAGGGCCACGAGCATAGGGCAGTGTCGCAACTGCTAATGCAGCGTTGGGGCGAGCATTCATTGCGTAAAGATCGCTCACGGCGTGCAACGCAGCGATGCGACCAACCAGATAAGGGTCGTCCAGAAACGCTCGGAAATAATCGATGGTCTGCACTTCCAACGGCCCATTCGCCGGCCCCCGATAGACAGCGGCATCCTCTCCTTCTTGGCTGCCGATGAGTAAGCGAGGATCATGCGGCGGGTCCAATCGTTTCAAGACCGCGGATAGCACATCTCCTGATATTTTCGAGCCGCAACCACCACAGCGCATGAGTGGTTTCTCGGCGTCTGCTTCGGCCGCAGTAGACGCCATTTCGGGTGGTAAGAATGATGCGACCCAGCGTTGATCGATCCAATCCTTGAGTTTCCGTACCCAGCGAGCTTTGCAAGCGAAGGGGCCGTAATTTAGCACTGCTGAACTGTCGCCAGCATTCAACAGGTACAGGCAACGGCGTTGTGGCCGGAATGCACGGAGGCGGCCTCCTTTGAGGAATGACATCACATTGTCAACGAGAACTGCACCCTGCCGCACGGCGTGGACACCGCTTCTCGCGAGATCGGGAAACGCGCGAAAGGAAACGCAATCGCCGGTTCCAAACACGGTCGGATCGGCTTCGGTTTGCAGCGTTTCAGTGACTCGGAGGAATCCGCGTTCATCCGTTGATAGCCCACAATTGCCGAGCAGTGCGGGTGGCGAGCCCGGTGTTGCCCAGAGAACCGCGTTGCAAGATAGCCGTTCACCGGACTCGAGCATCAGTGCGTCGGACTCACCCCCAACAACCCGAGTGCCGACTCGCCATTGGATTCCGCGACGTTCAAACGCTTTTTCAAAGTGGTGGGCGGTTTTCGACGGGAACCGGGGCACCAGACGGTCATCGGCCTGCATAATCGAAATGCGAAAATCCGGTAGGTGGCCGAGGCGGTTGTGGATCGCCAGTGCCAGCTCGCAACCACTTGCTCCGCCACCCACAATCGCGAGATGGAATGCTGAGGGGTGTGCAAACAAGCGGGCTTCGATAACAGCAAGCCGATCCAATAACGTTGCCAGGGGTCGCAGCGGGATCGTGGTGTCGGGCTCGCAAGGGGTCGCAAGGTTTCTGGGCATCGAACCGAGCCCGAGCGAAAGCACATCGTAAGTGAGCGGTGGGCGATTCGTGAAATGAACTTGCCGAGTGCCGCAGTCCAAACCCACCACCGCTTCCGAGACCAAGCGAACATCGGCGGAGCGACAGAGTCGCACCAGATCAATCGTGATGTCGTCGCGCGGATACGCGCCACTGATGTGAGCCGGAACCATTGCCGAGTACGGCACCGACGATGCCTCATTCACCAGAACGAGCATCACCCCTGGTAACGGCCGCATGCGCCAGCGACGGACGAACACCAGGTGCGCGTTGCCCGCACCCACCAGCAAGACCACTTTTTGAATCGGTGTGGAACTCGGAAATGACTTCATGCGGCCTCGAAAGGTGAACCAGCAGTCAGCACAGCAGTCGGTCGATGATCGGTGGTGCGAGCCCGTAAATTCCAATTCTACAGCCCGGCTGCTCACGCGAGACCATTGCGATGTGATTATCCGGGATCGGATCGTCGTCGGCATGAAGAATCAGCGAGCTATCCTGGCAATCTCTTCCGGCCAATCGAGATCGACACCTGAAGAAATCAACTGGCTCTGGTAATCGGCCAGGAGCTTGGCATCTTTGCGAACCTGTCGCGGTACACGTTTCTTGTTCGTGCAGAATGCGACCAGTTCCCCCACAACTTCACCGATGCTCCACTCCACGGGGTGCAGCCGGTAGCAGCCATTGGTGATGTGAGTCGTACCGATGTTCTTACAGGCGGGGAGCAAGTTCTCCACACGCTTTGGAATGAGTGCACCGAGTGGGATCTGAAACGGGAGCGAGCTGACATCGATGTAGTTGTCGCCACCACTGGAGGGGTGCAAGTCAATCCGGTAACTGCCAGTGCCGACACTGTCCGCAAACACTTCAGCCGTGAATTCACCCGGTTTCTTCCCGAGTGTTTTGGCACGTGCCGCAACGCCAACATGATTTTCCGTGATCGTGAAAAGTGCCTGGATTCGCCGCGATTCCCGAATGTACGGTGCCATTGCGAGACCATCTTCAGTTCCCATGACATCCGGGCGCAGCCGTAAGCCTTTCCAGCCATGCCCGCCATCCGGTCGTGGTGCATCGGTCTGCATCCAGTAGAGCAGTGATCGGCTGAGTGTTCGCCCCAGCGCGTGGCTCGTGGCAACTTCTGCAGCGGTGCAATCGTAGAGATTCCCCAACCAGTAGTCGTTCTGTGGCCAGTTCACCAAACAGATGTCGCTCGCAATCGCGCGTTCGACAAAGAACCCGCCCTGGAAATTGTTGCGATCCAGGATGCGTCGATAATTCCAGAGATTCATCCCCTTCGAGATTGGCCCGAGCGGGTTGAAACCAACTTGCCGGGGCTTTAGCGTGATGGGGTCGCTCATCTCCCACGAGAGCAGC
>JBGTAO010000058.1:0-6980 GCA_041749835.1 Gemmata sp.
GGAAGAAGCCCATCAAGGTATCCTGGCGACGCTGATAGTCCCCATACGATTCCACGTCAACTGGAAGCAGATCGACGTGTGCGGTGCCCCAGCGACCACCCACGAGGCCACCTACCCTGAGGTTGGACCCGGTCTCGAGACCGGTCGAACCTGCACCCCATAGCCACCAGTCACGACCCAAGGCAAAGTTGAACGTGGTCCGATACAACCCGCGAATCGCGACATCGGAAATCACATCGGGTTGCGGTGTCGTTTGGCCAAAGATATCGGTGATTGGCGGTTGACGCACAAACGCTTCAACTGGGTGTCCTGGTTCGCCGCGATTGTAGATGAAACTCAGGCCGAGATCGACAACCCACGCCTTATCATGTGTGGTGTTGAAGAACAGGCTTCGGCCACCGCCACCAACAAGAACGCCTGTATTCAGTTGACGACCAAATGCCCCTTCTCCAAATCCCCAGTTGATACCGGTATTGAAGTAGAGTTCGTAGCCGATCCGGCCATTGCGACCCATTGGGCCACAGCAACCCGGCCCATCCGTGAAATACGGACTCGGATAAGATCCATTGGGAAGCGCCACCATGCCAGCCGTCGGTGCCGCACCGGTGAGCGTTGCAACAGGATTGGATGCATCGGGTATCGCCGGGTTCCCCCCGGTCGTGACGCGATCCAGCGCCGTTGGCGACATCGACAGCGACCGACCAGGCAAGCCTGGCGGTTGGGGCTGTGGTGTCGGTTCCAGATACCCGATCGGTGCTACCGAGGGCACCAGGTTGGAAGCAGGTCGTCCCGTAGTGGAGTAGGCTGATGACCCATATTGAGCATCCGCTGTGCCAGCGAAAGCCAGGGTCAACACTACTCCGGGAAGGAATCGCGTGGTCGTCATGCGCCCCTCGCCCGACCGCCACCAATGGCGCAGCGGTCTAGTACCAGACAAGAACTTGAGTTCGCCCTTTATCATCGACTGCTTGGGATGCGAACTTTAACGGTTCGAACGGTTAGCCCGATGGAATCATCTTTGCCGCAACCCACGGAGTTTGGTGCTGCTCGTGTCCCAAGGTATAAAGAAGGTGAAGTTGCTCCAGAACTGTACGGCAAATGGGGACAGCGGTGAGCGAAATGCAATTGTACGAGATGCGGGATCTCGAAACCGCGAGGCGATACATCCAGGAAGGTCTCTGGCTACAACGAGCCATCAATCCCAACGCTTCAACAGTGCGATCGACTCTTGAATGGGCCATGGAAATTGCTTCCAGTGGTCAACCGCTGCCTCCCATAGGTTTCGTCGCCGATGTGGGACACATTGCCTTGGGTGCCGATGTTGAACATCGACTCAAAGAGTCACTGCATATTCCTGGCTGGCCCGCAGCGCTTGCACGAAGCTATGAGGATCACGTGCTCGGCCGGCTTTATGCAGACTGGATGTTCGAGCGAGCTGGCGATGCACTTCGGCGCTACCAGGGAAAAGACCGCATCAAGGGAATTGCTTATATCGTCGGTCAGATCCGCGAACGAGCGCAGATTGGAGGTGTCCTACTTCCACCCGCAGTCATCCGTGGGCTTCTCTCCGCAACAACTGATGAGACTCTTGCTGCAGGCTGGGATGGACTCATGCGTGATGGACCGCTCCCGGAACAAATCATGCTCTATGAAGAGCTGGTGGGTGCCGGCCGACGACTGAGTGATGTGCTCGTAAAAGAAGATGTGGACGCACTCGAAGACCGATCGGCTTTGGGCGACATGGGCCAGTATGTCGCACTCCGGCAGATCCGCCAAACGACAAGCCGCATCGAGTCGCGGCTTCCACTCCGACCCGTGAAACCGCTGGTGGGGCGCAAGGAAGTCCCGACGCGGGTGCTAGATGAAGATCAATATCCTGTTGGGGGCTACACAGCCATTTCCACACGGGGTTCAATTGAAAGCCTGCTTCACTCTCAACTTGCCTATATGGAAGATGAGACACCCGACCTGTTCGATATGAAATTCGTTCGCGATGAGTTGTTCTACTACTCGCGCGACGAGAACCAGTTCCTGCGTCGCCGGCGCTCCTTCGTGTTTGTCTTGTACCCCGATCTGATCGCCGCGCGGTTCAAGGATGCGGAACTCCCCCACCAGCGAATCGTCGTGCTTCAGTCCGCGATTCTCGCTCTGATTCACCGCCTGACCGACTGGCTGAGCACTGATGCTATCCGCTTTGAAATCATCTTTCTCAAAGATGGGGCCGGGAAGCCGCTCACGGAGGAATTCGGGCTCATGCAACTCCTGATGCGCGAGCCAATCGAGCGTGGTGATGGCAGCGTGATCTGGTTGGGAAATCAAGCGGAGCTCGTGCGACATCTCAACCACCTGGTCCGACATTCCCAGGTTCATTGCCTCGCCATGGCGACCGAGCCTTTTGAACTGGAGTTGGAGAATGCCGTGGTTACGCAATTGATTATAGCCGGTGCACGCCCGTTGATTGGTGCAGGCGATGGTTTGGTGACCGAACTCGAAGGTGAAGATCCGATGGAGGTTTGGCAAACCTCGACCTTGCGAATTCTGGAGCTGTGGGTGTAGGTCCCAGCGATCGAGCCCCAAACTCTCTCGTATCCCGTAGTTCGGGGGAATTCTTCACCAATTGAACCCTGGTCACTTGTTGTAAGGTCACGTACACCAACCACGCGAATCGAACCGCCGATGACTTGACGACGTACGACGGTTAACGGTTCCCAACGACTCGTACCCGGGCCACCGCATGCTATCTTCGTTGTCCGACCCCTCGATACTCCTGGCCGGAGTGTTGCTGGCCCTGATCCAGTTTCTTGCTGCGCTCCCCTGGCTTTACGCCATCGATTCCCGTGGTTTCCGCGCCACGGCATCGAGTGGTGTCGCCATGATCTATGTTGGCGGGGGGTTGCTAGTCGCAGGTCTCGGCTTGGCAATCTTCATGAGCTACAAGACAGATTCCCAGAATCTGGTCTGGTATGGTCGCTACCTCTATGGGTCGATCCTGCAATTGCAGTTGATCATCGCCCTTGCGCTGCTTTTGCCTCATATTGTCGTCAGGGTTTGGCCGAAAGGCGGTGCAGTGGCCTACGCTGCCTACCGTGAAGGTTGCCGGCAACCGATGTTCTGGTTGATTCTTGTTGGTGGTATTGCCCTGATTGCTCTCTCAGTCGTCATCCCGTACTTCACGTTCGGCGACGACTACAAAATGATGAAGCAGATCGGGTTTGACGTGGTGATGCTAGCAGCGGTTCTCTTTGGGGTACTGGCCGCGAGTATGTCAATTAGCGAGGAAATTGAAGGTCGGACTGCAGTCACCCTCATGAGTAAACCGGTCAACCGTCGCCAGTTCCTCATTGGGAAGTTCTTGGGCATTCTGCTGGCTTGCTTGATCATGTCACTGGTTCTCACTTGGACGTTGACATTTGCCCTCCGTGCGATGCGCGAATTCGACAAGATCAACAACAACCCCGATCCGGCCGATCCACTTGGTGCCGCTGTCGAGACGGTCGTCGATCCCATGACGTTCCAAGCACAACGAACTGTCGTTCCGTTGTTCGAGAAACCAGTGCCAAGCGTGCCCGGCAAAGCCATTGCCCGCGGTGCGGGGCTCTGGTTCTCGGATGCCGTGGCACACACACTGGGCGTGTTGCTGGGGTTCGGTCAGGTCATGATTCTGGTCGCAATTGCGTCGGCGCTCGCCACGAGATTGTCATTCATCGTCAATCTCGTGATATGCCTCATGATCTACTTCATGGGTCACCTTGCGCCTGTGGTGGTGCGCGTGACTGAAACGGCCACTGGCGGAGGCGTGGGTGTTGGGTTAGTCGGGTTTTTGGGTAAGCTGTTCGATGTTTTGCTACCCGCACTCGAATTCTACAACATGGGCCCCGCGATCATCCGTGAGGCCCCACTGGACCTCTGGCAGTTCGGGACCTACGTGGTGACGGTGCTGGGCTACTCGCTGATCTATACCGCAATTGCACTCTTGATCGGTTTGCTCCTGTTTGAAGATCGCGATCTGGCCTGATTTTAACGGTATCCAGGCCGGTAGTATCCTTTCTACCGGCCCATTTCCTCTGTTCCCTCGGCCACCAAGTCTGGTACGCTCACCACATCCACCCGCGTATTGGTTCACGATCCTCGAGCACGCGGTGGTGGCTTTCCCGAGGTTGCCGTGGAATCGACTCCGTTTGAACGGCTCAAACGAGACTTTCTCAAAGTTCAATTCGAACAGTGGGGAACCCGAGCCAGCTCCATCGTGGCTGCGGTCACCACGCTACTCCTGCTGTTGTTGGTGTATTTGTTCGTCGATCTCATGGTGTACAAGGGCCTGGTGCCCAAGTTTGCCGAGCTCAGCCCGGCGCGACAACGCGAGTTTGTCGCGGAATGGTCAGCCCGCCCCGAAAGTGACCGCAACGAGTCGATCCACCGATTAACGACGAACGAAACGATGGCCAGCCGGCTGGCCGCTGGCGGTGAACTAAGTCCTGCACCCACAGTTGCAGAATGGGAACTGCTTTGGCGCTCGGGCATCTACCTTGCCCTCAAGCAACGTGTCGGTCAAGCCGCCGCAGATGCGTATTTACCGAATGCACCCACAGAGCCGAATGCCGAATCGCCCCGACTGGGGATTCTCAGCCTCGTTGCACGCGAACGGAACCGCTGGACAGGACAATTCGTCGGCTGGATTGCAGGATGGAACAGTTGGACCTGGCGTCCGTCCAGCAATGGCACACCCAACCTTCCCTACCTGACTGGCCTCTGCATCCTCGCATTCCTGCTCGCGGCACTGCGTGGTTTTGTGGTTGCTGTTCAGGCGTACCTCGCGGCCGCCGCCAAGCTTGACATTGTGACACGCTTACGGCGCGCGATCTATCTTCATACCTATCGCCTGGGCTCCTACTCCGTACGTGCTGTTGGAACTGGTGAAGCCGAGCAACTGTTCACCAAGCAGGCAGATGCTGTCGGCACCGGTGTGCATGCATCACTCGTCAGTACCTATCGCTACCCATTGCTCGTGGTGGGATTGCTCACGTTGATCATGCTGGTGAACTTCTGGCTGGCGGTCAGCTTTCTGATGCTGGCCGTGCTCCTGTGGTTAATTGGTGGGCAGCTTGCAGCACACTTCCGCCAAGAGGGACGAAGAGGCAACCTGCAATATGAATCGGCAGTGGTGTTACTGGTCGAATCACTCGGGCTCCTCCGCCTGGTCAAGTGCTTTCAGATGGAGCGGTTCAATCAGAACCGGGTGGAGCGCCAACTGGCAGAATCGAATCGTGCCCACTGGCGGAAGCTCCGTGGCCAGGCCCTTTCGGCACCACTCTTGGGTTCAATTGCTTTGATAGCAGCGGTGGCCCTGCTCTACCTGGCGGGTCGCTCCATTCTCGGTGGGGAATCCACAGTTGCGGGCCTGGCTGTCATGGCGGTCGCGTTGGCTTTGTTGGGGCAACCGATTGCGGGGTGGTTCGATTCTCGGAGGAAGATCCAACGGGGCCAGGAAGCCGCTGATGCCATCATGGAGTTTCTGGATCGCCGCGGTGAGGCCGCCGAAGCTGCTGATGCAGAATATCTGCCGGCTCTGACAACACGTTTGGAATTCCGCCATGTGACTTTGAAGCAGCCCGGGAGCGACAAGCACCTACTCGAGAACGTGAGCTTTGCAGTACCTGCCGGAGCACGGGTCGCGTTGGTGGGGCATTCTCTGACGGAGAAACGATCCCTCGTCTGCCTGATTCCTCGCTTCATGGACCCGACTTCGGGCGAGATCCGCATCGAGGATAAGAACATTCGCTGGGTGACTCACGAGTCGCTTCGAGCCCAGGTTGCCCTGGTGATGCAAGACGACCTCGTGTTCACGGATACCGTGGCGAACAACATTGGCTGCGGCGATCCACAGTACAGCTTGCCACAAATCATCGAGGCCGCCAAACTGGCTCATGCCCACCAATTCATCGAAAAGCTGAGTTACGGCTACGAGACAATCATCGGTGAGTTTGGCCAATCGTTGCGACCCGGCGAGCAATTCCGGCTCGCGCTGGCTCGGGCACTGCTCCGCGACCCGAGTATCCTCATCATCGAGGAACCCGCAGGCACTATTGATGAAGACACGTTGGCACTTCTGGACGATACGTTGGAACGCGCGGGGCATGGCCGGACAATCATCTTTATCGCAAACCGACTGTCCACATTACGACTCGTGGACCGCGTCTTCTTGCTCAAGAACGGTTACCTTGAGGCATCCGGGACGCACCGTGACCTGTGGCAAAATAACGAGTATTATCGGCGATTACAGATTGTGGCCGACGCAACAGTGGAAGCCAGTGCCGTCAAGGAGTAACAGATGCAATTCGACACGGAACTGTCCGCTGCTCTTGATGCGGCCGAGTTGGCTAGCGATCTGATCCGCCGAGAGTACCAGGCATTTACTGCCATCCCGGATGCTCCTGTGAACATCACCACGTATGTGGATAAAGCCTCACAAGAGTTGATTTTGAACTACCTACACGAGCGATTCCCCAAGGATGCGCTCTGTGGAGAGGAATCGATCCCGGGGTTCGGGACCATTCCCAGGCATGGCCGGCGCGCCTGGGTCGTGGACCCAATCGACGGTACCCGGGGCTTCGCCAAAAAAGTTGGCCAGTTCTCCACGATGATTGGTTTGCTCGTGGATGGTAAGCCCGTTGTCGGCGTGGTCGCAGAGCCAGCCCAGAACCGCTTCACATACGCCCGGGTTGGGGGCGGTTGCTGGTCCCATGTTCGTGATGCCACGGCGATGGCCTGCCGAGTGTCCGCGCACACACTGGAGAAGTCCGTACTTGTTCAAAGTTGGGCGAAGCCCGGTCAACCTTCCAAGCCCGTGGAGCTTCTCAAACCGGCCTCGGTGGTGGAAACCTACTCGGGTGGGGTGAAGCTGGCGATGGTCGCACGGGGCGACGTGGATATTTACGTCAATACCTACGAGGCCTTCTTCGACTGGGATATTTGCGCCGGGC
>JBGTAO010000059.1:0-3768 GCA_041749835.1 Gemmata sp.
GACCGGTTAGCACTGAGAATAGCGTTTGTGAAGATGTGGACGTGAGAAGTGTTCGGCAGTGGGCATTAAAAATGCCTCGCCGGAGGCTGCTGCGGCGTCGCCCATTCACCGCAGTTACCACCCGGCGAGACAATGTTATAATACGCTAGCATTTTTGCGTGAGCAACTCAAGCCGTCGGATTTTTCGGGTCAACCCTTGCCACCTGTCTGGAAATCTGACAAGAGCACGGTTCCCCAGCCATCAATTCGAACAAGATCCGTCGCGCAAACCATTTAATAATTTGTATTTGTGTCGATTACGCTTCTGGCGGGTCATCCCAAATAAAGGGGGATCGGGTTTTGCCGGGATCACGTATTCGATTCCAATGACATTTCACACAGTCATCACAATTCCAACCACAGTGTCAGGTATTCTATTTGTGATCACAATCAGTCTATCAACATCCGGTGAGCGGTGTACGACGCTGTAGTTATCTCGGACATCCACCTTGGTAGCGATAACTGCCAGGCCAAGTACCTCGTCCACTTCTTGGAATCCGTTCGTCGCGGGCCAATGGCAGCACGACGACTGATTCTGAATGGTGATGTCTTCGATTCAATCGACTTTCGGCGACTCAAGAAGCAACACTGGCGGATCTTGTCGGCCCTGCGAAAGCTCTCGGATACGATCGAGATAACCTGGATCAATGGCAACCACGATGGCCCTGCGGAAATCGTCTCGCACCTGTTAGGGGTGACCTGCACCGATGAAGTTGTTCTGGAAAGCGGGGGTCAACGAATCCTCTTTTTACACGGCCACCGCTTCGACGAGTTCATTTCGCGTTACCCGATTCTGACCTGGTTTGCCGATCGAATCTACAACTTACTGCAACGCGTGGACCAATCCCACTACTTCGCAAAACTCGCCAAGCGGAAGAGCAAAACATTTCTCAGGTGCGCTCAGAAGATCGAAGCGGACTCGATTCGCTATGCCGCTCGGAAAGGGTGTGATGCCGTCTGTTGTGGCCACACCCATCATCCTGTGGCAAACACCACCGGAGCGATCTCTTACTTCAACAGTGGGTGTTGGACTGAGAAGCCCTGCCATTACCTCACCGTCAAAGATGGTCGCGTCGAGTTGGGGAGCTACATCGAGGCGGTGCCCGAGGAGATCCTCCAGGATGACCTAACCGAATCCCAACCGTCGTTCACGGGATAAGCCACCTCAAACCGGGTTCACCAGGGATTCGGCACAAGCAGAGCCAGTGCAGTGGTGACCACCATGGCGGTGATTCCGAGAACGCAGAGCATTGGCGTCCAGCTTTTCAGTGCTTCAACTTCCGTGAGCCCACCCATCTTGGCAAAGATCCAGAAGCCAGAATCATTCATCCACGAGCCAACCAGCGAGCCCGCACCGATTCCCAGTGCCAGGTAAACCGGGTGGAATCCCAGGATTTCACCATGACCAATCATGGCAGCCAGCATCGACGATGCTGTGATCATCGCAACCGTGCTGGAACCCTGCGCGATCTTGAGAATTGAAGAAACACCAAAGCCCAAGAACAGATAGGTCATGCCTGTGCCTTGGCTCCCCTTGAAGAGGGCTTCAATGGCTGGCCCAATTTCAGCAGCTTTCAACATGGCCCCGAATGCACCACCTGCTGCGGTGATGAGAATGATGACGCCACCACTCATGAGTGATGTCTCGATCATATTTCCGGTTCGCTCGCGATCGGAGTGCCGCTGCCGCAGGTACAAGAACACCGCAACACCAGCCGAAAGCAACAGGGCAAGGTTCGGGTCACCGAACAGTTTGGCGTAGGGCAACAGATCGGCATTCAACCAGTGATCGGCCGGTTGCAGTTTGCCGAGTGCTGCAACAACAGTGTTGGTGGTGATCAGTAGAACCGGTAGCAGTACGGGCAAGAGCGACAGCCACAACGGTGGCAACTTCTCATCGGGAATGTGTTCAGGTATTGGTACGCCCGGGATCTCGCGCATCGGAATCGGTAGTCGACGATTAAGGACCGATGCAAAGATCAGCCCAACTGTCGCTGCGGGTAATGCAACGACGATACCCATGAGGATCATCACACCCAGATCGATATTCAGTTGGGCAGCCATGACCAATGGGCCGGGTGTCGGTGGCACCAGGGTATGTGTGATGGCACCACCCGCCACGATAGCAAGCAGGTAGAGCAAGTAGTTTTGACCAGTTTTCCGGTACAGCGAACGAGCCAACGGCACCAAGAGATAAAAGACCGTGTCGAAGAAGACCGGCATTGCCAATACGTAGCCGCTGCCGGTCAGTGCGATCGGAGCCCGTTTCTCTCCGAGCAACCGGATGAAGGCACGGACAATTCGGTCGGCCGCCCCGCTCTCCATCATGCAAGTGCCGATCACGGAAGCGAGCGCGATGATAATGCCGATTTGCCCGGCCGAGGTTCCAAATGCAATGGCGACTCGACTGACCTTTTCGCCAATCGGACCCGGGGCCAAACAACTCACCAGAATGGCCGAGATGATCAGCGAAAGGAAGGCGTGAACCCGGAACCGCACAATCAATGTGATGATTGTGACGATCCCAATCACCAGAATCAGTAATGGGTGCATTCGATTGGCCGCGTGGAGAGTATCGGAATCAATCGACAGAGAATGACATATGACGTGGTACGGTGCAAGCGATTGCACGGCAATGCTGAGATGATTCGCCGTGGAGAATTGTTGAGCCAGTCGCCGTGAGTGTAATGGACGAGCTTATTTGGCTTGCGGCTTCCCGGTTCGCATGAGCACCAAACTACCGTTTTGGTCCGCAATCAGGTAGGACTCATGACTAACCTGGTGGTGGAGATTCCCGAACCAACTCGGCGACTGCGCTTTGGTGGAGTTGTACAGTTCCACCTTTCGATTGGTTGGCACGGTAAGGTACTCGCGGATCGTTTCTCCCGGCAGAAGATGCGTGGGTTTGCCACGCTTAAGCTCACCATTTACCTCCGCAACTTCCTGAATAACCACGCTGTTGCTTGAGGTGTTTTTGATTGTCACCCACCCTGCCCGGGCAGAATCTATACCTACCAGCACCAGCACGAAAAGTGTGCCGGTGTAGATCAAACTGTGACGCAACTTGGCTACCATAGCACGCTCGATCAGTGGTGGTTGAACGGCCGATTCGCGCAGCTGGGCTTTCCCATCGGCACTTGCTGTTGGGTGAACGCTCTCACCAGTCTGACTTGCGCCAACCGCACACCAGAAAGCGGCTACACGAACAAAAGGAGGCCAAACACCAGTGAATCGAGCGTTCAGGCTGCGCTCTGAGAATCGATCCGCGTTGACGAGCGAATCAGGTGATCGAACTCCTTGACCACATTCACCGCAAACGGTATCGCGTCTCCAGCCCAATCAACCAGATTGCCCGTGTAACCCGCTTTTACCCCTGCTTGCGTGACGTGCGTCAGCAATGCCCCTCGTGCGCAGAGCTTTTGTTCGGCGAGCTTGGCATCATACTCTTGAAGCCGACGGTGCAGTTCCGGGCCAGTAGTTGGTACCCCCGCTTTCGCAGTGCTCACTTCCGGAGTCGTTTCGGCTGCAATTGGTGTCGGCCGCGGCGCTTCAGGGCTCGTTTTCTGAATCGGCTTTGGCCGGGCGAATGCCGGAAGCGTGGGAGTCTGAACCAGTTGTTTCTTGATGGGGTCGTAATCAACCCATTGCGCCGTCAACCGATATAGATAGCGCCCAATCCCAAACTTGACCGCGGCTCGTTTGAGTGCATCGGAAAAGGCGGCTTTCAGC
>JBGTAO010000060.1:0-5083 GCA_041749835.1 Gemmata sp.
GTAAATGCAGGCGACGCTCTTGTGTCGTCCGAGATCGATGGCCAGAATGGTGTCTGTTGTCGTGGACATCGCAAGCCTCCAAATCGTGAAGGGCGATCACCCTTCAGCATAACGCACACGGCTTGCATGGATTCTTTCGGCGAAGAGAGGCGCAGCGGTGGGCGAAGGTAATCGTCCCGGCCGACCTTACTCCCACACTCATGGCATCTGATCGGAGGCTGCTCGATGAAACCCCGCTCACATTTGTTCGCCGTCAGTTGCCCGCTCGTGCTGGTCGGTGCGGTCTGGCTGAGCGGTTGCAGCCGCCCCGCCGTACCCCTGAAGCTCACGGGACGCGCGGTGACCTGGACGGAAGGTCCCGAGGACGCCCGGAAGCCCGGCCTGACCGAAGCGACGGTCTGGTACGCCGTCACCGAGGACGGGCAGCGGGACATCGTCGTATGGGTGGACCTAGGCAGGGACGGCGCACAGAAGTATGGGGAGACTTCCGGCAGTGCACACCTGGAGGGGGTCGGCAGGCGCATCAAGTGGGAAGCGGTCGCGGTGCGGGACGGCAAGCTTTCGGTCACCATCAACGGCACCACTTATGACGCCGCGAACGGAAGGCTGTTTCTCGTTTCCACCATGGGATACCAGGATAAACCGTCGGTTGTCCAACTCGATCGCGATGTCACCCAACTGAAGCGCCGGTTCGAGGCCGCGCGTAGCCTAGATGTGGAGCGCGACGCCCTCAAAGAGTTCGCAAAGAACGATCCAGAAGTCACGCGATTCTTCGTCGAGCGCGGGAAAAGATAGCGGGGTCGGGAGCGATCCTTGACCGCAACCGGGAGCTGCGAACCGGAACAGTGCGGGCGTGGGGCGATGACTCGGTGCGGGCTGGCGGTGTGTGCAGCGTGATGGGCCGAACCAGGCGCTGCACCTGACACCGGCCGCATGTAGGCTTTCTGGAGTTCGTAGCTCTCTTGTGCGGCCGGTGCAGGTGAGCTGAGTCGACTATGAAGCCGTGTGCAGGTCAAGTCAGTTTTGTTTGTCTTTCTGGTCGTTTTGTTACGTGAATGGTTCTCGCCCGGTGCTGGGACCATTCCCGAAACAAAACGACCCCGCGGACCCCGGCCAGCGACCGGGACCAACACCACACCGATTCCGCAGCCGTGTTGGCAACCTTGACACTGTGCCCAGCAGCAACCGCCTGATAATGAACCCAACCCGCATTGGCACACGCCTCGATCACGACGAGCGTACCGGGATGTCGAGCCAGGAGTTTGTGAGTTCGGCGGGCGTGGTGTCGAACGTGCGGAAGGTCTGTTCGCGAGCCGATCGCTGGTAAACGCACGCGACGCTCTTGTACCGCCCGAGGTCGATGGCATGCAGTGCGCCAGATTCTGCACCGCCATTCTCGGGAAGTGCTTGTTTTGATGGAGTTTTCAGTGGGCTTCGAATCCCTCACGCTATACCAAACATTTGTTCAGTATCAAGTAGCACCGAGCATGGGGAAGCAAAACACCAGATCTGGGAACGGGGGATGGTTCGGATTCTCTTTCCAACGTACCGACTCTGTGAGTCTGCTGCTCGGTGTTCGCTTCTCCACGTGCAGGAATACTGGGCCGGTTGGCTTATCCCAAGATGAGCCCAGGCACATCAGCGACTGAGTTGACGATATGTGTGTGCGGATAGTGTTGGAGTTGTTCCCGCGTGTAACTACCAGTCGTAACTCCAATTATCAGGCCACACCCCGCATTTGAACCTTCTTCCAGATCGACTTTCGTATCGCCGATTTTGGCGACGGATTGTGAATCCGTCACACCCACCTGACGCATAAGTAGCTGGATCATGTCTGGGTGCGGGCGGCCGTGGGCCACTTCGTCACTGGTTACGCTGGCATCGATCACTTCTGGGCTCAGCCAGTTGAGGCGTTTGAGCAGAGTATCGGCGACTCGCCGATTGAAGCCCGTGTTAAGTCCGACCTTGATACCAGCATCTCGAAGTCGAGCAAAGGCTGCCGTTGCCCCCGGGATTTCCCGTACCGAAGGATCGCTGGCGTAGTAGTCGCACATCCGGCGAACAAATGTGTCATGTATCGCCTCGCGTTCCGAATCGGGAAGCGGTCGTTGCTCATGGTTGAGGATTAGCCGAATCGCCTCGGGCTTATGCAGTCCCATCACGGTATTCACGAACGAGGCATCGGTGCCAATTCCAAATTCTGCCAGTGCTGTTCGGAACGCGAGATTAACAGCATCATCGTCAAAGACCGTGGTGCCCGCGAGATCGAAGACGGCAAGTGCGATCACGAAGTTGCTCCCAGGAAGGTTGATACTTGCTGTTCAGCCAGACCGAACGAGAGTGTCATTCCTGCACCACCCACTCCGGTGACCGCCAGTGTTTGCGACGCTGGACGGGCGACGACATAAGCCTCTGTGGGGTGCTTCACATAAGTGCCGTGCCACCGTGCCGCGATCTGGAGATTCGGGATGTTCAGGAATCGATGGAGATAGGACAGAATTAACGCATCGATCTGGGGTTTATCGAATGGCTCAATGGCAGAACCGTACTCGTGGGAGTCACCGAGAATTACTTCCCCCTGGGCGTTCTGGGATACGAGTACATGGATGCCGTAGCGGGCGTATTCGGGCAATTCCGCATCGAGCCGATGCGTGAGCGCGGGTAAACTGGGACACTCCGCAAACGACTTGTAATGTCGCAGGGTGAGGCCAGCGGCCAACATGGTTCCCAATTGGTAACTGTCACCAAATGGTTGGGTCCGCATCATCTGGAGCTTGCACGCGATCAACCCACTCTTCACAAACGATTCCGGGGCCAGTTCGTGATAGTCGATTCCGGTGCAGATGACACAACGATGGGCCTGGAATTCGCCCGAACTTGTCTTGATAACTGGCAAGTCATTCTGCAGGACGGTTGTGTTAAAGCGGAATTCGACTCCATAGGCTTTCTGGAGCCAGTTGGGTAGTTCTGCGATGATTTGCCGGGGATCGACTGTCAGCTCGGTTTCGCTCCATAACCCGGCACGCAGACCCTCGGAACGAATAGCGGGGTAGCGAGCTGTCACTTGAGTGGGGCTCAAGATCTCGTAGTGACAGGTGCCTTGAGCTGCCCGACGGAATTCGGTGAGAACCTGGGCTTCATCGTCGTGATAGGCTAGGTGCAGTGATCCACAAGGGTTGTGCCATACCCCTGCCGCTTGTAGAACTTCGAGCCAGATTTCCCGACTCCGGCGGGCAAGTTGGTACAACGCTCCCAGTGGTTGGCCAATTGGCCAGATCATCCCGAAGTTGCGAATCGATGCGCCCTGGGCACTGTTGTGGCGCTCGAACACGATGACGCGCAGGCCGCGGCGAGCCAGTTGATACGCATGTGCCAAGCCCAGCACACCCGCCCCCACTACAGCCACGTCATATATAGGAGTCATTCAATCTCCGGACTCAAGAGCACCGAAGCCAGGCACGCTCGGTAATGGTTCAATCCCGGTACGGGTAAGCCAGCGACTTTTGCGGCATCATCCCAGTCTCGTAATTGCAGTGCATTTTGGAAGTGCGGTTCAAGTTGAAACTGGGTGACCTCTTCTTCAGTCATGGGACCGCCTTGTAGCCGGAAGCTTTGCCGAGAAGCGGTCGAAAGTGCGTTAAGATATTCAGGAGAGATTGTGCAGCGGTAACGCTTGGCTGCCACATGCAGACGAACCGGATCGACAACTGCAGGAACGAAGTATCCTGAAAGCCACTTTGCGCCGGCTTCTTCATGCCGTCCATCAATTCCTCGTTCGGCAATGTCTTCCGAGAACCCATGCAAGAGGTGGCCGATATCGTGTAATAAAGCCGCGGCCACCAGATCCTGCTTCGCCCCAGCACGTTCTGCAAGATGAGCACATTGCAAAGCATGTTCGGTTTTCGTCACCAGTTCACCAAAGTACGCACCGGTGCCCTGGGTTTGGAAGACCTCCAAAATGCGATCAACGATCGTGGTCATAGTCACTCCGGCGTAAATTCGGGAACCACCGCGATGCGCGTGCCTCCGCTGGAGTGCGCGTGCTGGAAAGCCACCTCAACATCAGAGAGAGCATATCGGGCACTCACCAGGCTGGCGAAGGGTAACGATTGGCCTGGGCCCGCGAGGAAATCCAGTGCCGTGCGCAGGTCGAGTGGATGATAATTGTGAACGCCACGAATCGTGAGCATTCGTCGGACCAGTTGCTCCGGATCGATCGGCACCATCGGCGTGGGTGAAACTGTTCCCGCCAGGATCACGGTACCACCCGTTCGGACGAGTTTTAGACTCGATTGAACCGAATCCCACTTACCTGCGAGTTCCAGAACCAAATCGACTCCGCGACCCTGGGTCAGAAGTGCGACGGCTTCGACGGTCTCTGGACCGGGGGCCAGCGCATGGGTCGCACCAAAGGCCCGAGCACGCTCCCGGTTGGACAGTATGGGATCACTTGCGAGTACCCATTGAGCACCCAGTGATTGGACCATCGCACACGCGGTCGCACCCAGCGTACCTGCTCCCACTACCAGAACCGTTTGGCCAGAAATCGTACCTGCCTGCCGTAGTATGCTGGCGACGGTTGCTGTTGCACAGTTTGCTGGCACAGCAACGGAGTCGGTGAGTTGATCCGGGATTACGAACCAACTCGTTCCGGGAACGAGTAGGAGATAATCGGCCAGGCCGCCACTGAGAGCGTATGGGCCAGTGGCACACGAATGACCATACTTGTGTGGTCGCTGACACTTTTGGGGAAGCTCGTGTAGGCAAAAAAAGCACGATCCACAACCCACCGCGACCGACCAGGTGATTCGGGTTCCAAGCTCTGCCGGGGTGCCGCTTGCGTCCCATCGTGCTGCATCAGGGCCAAACGCCTCAATCCGTCCTCCAATCTCATGCCCCAATATCGACGGAGTCGGTTCCTGTCGCCTCCCGGCATGAGTATGCAAATCACTGCCACACAACGTGCAGCAAGTCACACGCACGAGTATTTCCCGACCGCGCGGTTCTGGTGTCGGGATCGAAACATGCTGGAATGGTTGTCCTGGCCCCAGGAACAACGCGGCCCGTGCCATCAGTCTTCGCT
>JBGTAO010000061.1:0-5190 GCA_041749835.1 Gemmata sp.
GCTCGAACCAGCGAGATACCAGCGCCGCCAGATCGGGGCGGTTGTCGAGCACCCAGCGCAACCTCGCCGCGAACTGCGGCACCTTCGCCAGCAACTCGGGCTCCAGCACCTCGACGGCGAAGAGCGGAATCAGCCCCACCAGCGAACGGACCCGCAACGGCACTTCGCGGCCATCGGGCAAGTTCAGTTCGTCGTAATAGAAGCCATCCACTTCATCCCAGAGCCCGATTCCTTTGCCCGCCATATCGGTCATGGCTTTGGCGATACCGAGGAAATGCTCGAAGAATTTGATCGCGATGTCTTCGTAAGCCGGGTCGTGCGTGGCTAACTCGAGACCAATGCGCATGAGGTTTAGCGAGTACATCGCCATCCACGCGGTGCCATCCGACTGATTGATGAAGCCGCCGGTGGGCAGTGGATGACTGCGATCGAACACGCCGATGTTATCGAGCCCCAGGAAGCCGCCTTGAAACACATTGCGTCCTTGCGCGTCCTTGCGGTTCACCCACCAGGTGAAGTTGATCATCAGCTTGTGGAACGCTCGCTCCAGGAACAACCAATCGGGCTCGGTGTCTTCGAGCGAATCATTGTTCACCATCTGACCCGCTTGCACCACCTGGCGATGCTTGCGATCGATCTGAAAGACGCGCCAGACGGCCCAGGCGTGAACCGGCGGGTTGGCATCGTTGAAGTTCCACTCGTAGGCCGGCAACTGCCCGTTCGGGTGCATGTACCAATCGCGCAGCAGCAACAGCAACTGGTGCTTGGCAAACTCCGGATCGAACGGGGCAAACGCGATGGTATGAAACGCGCTGTCCCAGGCGCAAAAATACGGATACTCCCACTTGTCGGGCATGGAGTGAATGTCTGCGGCTTTCAGGTGTTCCCAGTCGCTATTGCGGCCGTGCTTGCGGTCGAGCGGTGGCGTGGGCTGTGCCGGGTCGCCTTTGAGCCAACGCCAGACATCGTACTGGTAATACTGCTTCGTCCAGATCAACCCCGCCACGGCTTGCCGTTGCACCAACCGGGCGTCGGCGTCCGGAATCTCGTGGGCAATCAGATCGAAGAACTGATCCGCCTCGCGGGCTCGCTGGTTCACCAAATGGTCGAATTCGTCGAATGGCAGTCTCGGGAGGCTGGCCCCCTGGGCGAGCCGACAGCGCACCGTCACCGATTGCCCCGGTGCGATGGTGAACGCATAATGAGCCGTGGCTTTCGTACCTGTTTGCTCGTTGTTGACCGCAGCGTGATTGCCCCCCACTACGTACTCGTGGAAGGCATCCTTGAAGAAACCTGTCTCATTGGGTGGCGATGGCGAATCGAACAGCGCGGGTGTGTTCGTCTCGTTATCGGTGAACAGGTAGGTGCCTTGCGGTAAGCCCGGGCTCACGGCAGGCTCGGCCCAAAAGTGATACTGATCCCATTCCGGGTGGCACGCACTCAGGCCGTTCCCTTCCACGCGAATCACGGGGCGAATGTTGTCTTCGCCCCAACTCCAGGTGTTGCGGAACCAGAGGGTCGGGAGCACGTGCAACGTGGCCGGCTCTGGCCCGCGATTGTGCGCTGTAATCCGCATCAGGATGTCGCGCACATCGGCCTTGGCGTACTCCACGAAGACATCGAAGTAGCGGTTCTCGTCGAAGACGCCGGTGTCGATGAGCTCGAACTCGTGATCGTGCCGGCCCCGTCGGCGATTCTCTTCGTAAAGTTCCTGATACGGAAACGCGGCCTGCGGATACTTGTACAGCATCCGCAGGTAGCTGTGCGTGGGTAGTGCATCGAGGTAGTAGTACAGCTCCTTCACGTCTTCGCCGTGGTTGCCTTCCTCGTTGGCCAGACCGAAGAGCCGTTCTTTCAGAATCGCATCGTGGCCATTCCACAACGCGAGCGACAAGCAGAGCCGTTGCTGATCGTCGGAAATGCCAGCGATGCCGTCTTCGCCCCAGCGGTAAGCGCGTTGATGCGCGTGCGCGAACGGGAAGTACGTCCACGGATTGGCGTTCTCGGAATAGTCTTCGCGTACCGTGCCCCATTGCCGCTCCGCGAGGTATGGCCCCCAGCGCCGCCAGCTATGGAGTTCGTGCAGATCCTTTAGACGCATCAACTCGGGATTCGGGTCGTTCATGATCACCAATTCTCAACTTCGAACACACTCGCCCTGGGTCGTCGGCAGTGGGCTTTGCGAACAGTGTATCTCGTTCTGATGGTCATGACCGTTGTACTTGGCCCGACCTGGCGATAGGTTGACACCATTCGCGCAGGCCTTCATGGAACTCTCCCCATGTGTACTCGCTTGCTCTCGCTGGCTTTCCTGTTCTCGGTGGCACCCCTGGTTGTGGGTGGGGACTCGTGGCCCGGTTTCCGTGGACCCACGGCCGATGGCCACTCCGACGCCAAGAAGGTGCCCACCGTCTGGAGCGAGAAGGACAAGATTCAGTGGAAGGTGCCCATTCACGGGAAAGGGTGGTCGTCCCCCGTTGCGCGCGGTGATCAAATCTGGGTAACCACTGCCGACGAAGTCGCTGCTCCCAAGCCGACCTCGACTCCCAAAGGTGCACCCCCGGCCAACCCCGTGAAGGAGGTTTCCTTCTATGCGGTGTGCCTCGATCGAGCCACCGGGAAGATCCTCCACGACATCAAGCTCGGCACCGAGGAGAACCCGGCGTACTGCCACCCCTTCAATAGCTACGCCAGCCCCACACCGTTCCTGGAGAAGGACCGCCTGTACGGCCATTTCGGCAGTCACGGTACATGGTGCGTCGATACCACCACGGGCAAGGTGCTCTGGGAACGCCGGGATTTGAAGTGCGATCACTTCCGCGGTGCCGCGTCGTCGCCCGTGGTGCACGACGACCGAGTTTACCTCATCTTCGATGGGTTCGATCAGCAGTATGTCTGCGCTCTCGACGCGAACACGGGTAAGACCCTCTGGAAGACCGATCGGAACATCAAGTACTCGACCGACAACGGCGACTACAAGAAAGCCTACGCCACGGCGAGCATCTTCGAGATCGACGGGAAACCGGTACTTGTGTGCCCCGCCGCGGAATGCACCATCGCCTACGACCCCGCCACGGGCGGCGAACTCTGGCGTGTCGGCCACGGTGGGATGAACGGTGCCGCCCGGCCCATCCTCGCTGATGGATTGCTATACCTCACCAGTGGTTACCCCGCCAAGTTGCTCGCGGTGAACCCCAGTGCCAGCCCGCAGGCCAACCGCATGCTTCCGCCCACGGCTACCAAGTGGGAAACGAACAAGACGGTACCCACGCGACCGTCGTTGTTGCTCGATAGTGGTCTGCTCTACATGGTGAGCGATTCGGGAATCGCGTCCTGCCTCGATGCGAAGACCGGCAAAGTGTACTGGTCGGAACGGCTCGATGGCGAGTTCTCCGCGTCTCCCATGCTGGCTGGCGGAAAGCTCTACTTCTGCAATCAGATCGGGAAAACGTTCGTGGTGAACCCCGGGAAGACGTTCAACGTGCAGTCGGAGAACCGGCTGGAGGGTGGGTTCATGGCCAACCCGGCGGTGATCGGCGATCAGTTGCTCCTTCGCACACGCACACACTTGTACTGCATTGCGGATTGAGCCCCGGTCGCACCGTGCACACACGGTAGTTCGTCTTCGCACAATTTGCTGAAAAGCAGGCTTGTAGCGGAACTTGTAGCGGTTGTTGGGTTTTCCTGAGGGATTGGCGCGTACTTAGTTCGCATTGGGGGGCCGATCAAGAGATTGGGGTTGGGGTCCAAACTGGTTTCGCAGCCCCCAAACGAGCTAATCAGCGCAACCCCTACAACCTGCCCAGTTTTTGCTGTTTTTTCTGTTTGCCCCCTTTCACTGACCTACAGCCCAGTTATACTTTCCGTCGATTATCTATCTTGCCGGAATAGGCTTGTTACCCGAAACCGCCAAGATAGATTGTGTTCCTTCCCCGTTGTCGCACCGAGAGAGAGTCATGAATCGCAAGCCGGTACGGTGGGCAGATGCCCTCAAGCAGATTTTCAGCCCAGTCCGCAAGAAGCGGAGTTCGACCCGGCTCGCGGTCGAGGAACTGGGCAGCCGGATTGTCCCGGCCGTATTCAACGCCAACGCAGCTGCAGCCGATGGTGCTGTCGATAGCCTGCGGGCAATCTTGACGCTTGCCAATACGAACGGCGATGCTGTCAACACGATTAACCTCACCGGAAACACCTACACCCTGACGTTGGGTAACGGTGCGGGTGGGCAGGAAAACGCCAACGTTCGTGGCGACCTCGACATCTTCAACGCCAATGGTGCCGTTGCTAGCAAGACCTACATTTTCGTGGGTCAGGGTGCGAGCACGATCGTCAACCAGGCGTTCATCAGCGATCGCGTTTTCCAGATTCTGGGCGGTAGCATTACTGTTCAGTTCCAGAACCTGACCATCTCGGGCGGTACCGCCCGCGACGACGGCACGGTCGGTGCGTTGCCTGGCACCACTGATGCCTTGGGTGGCGGCATCCTGAACCAGGGTGGTGCGGTCTCCTTCACCGGGGCAACCGTCACCAACAACCGCGCCGTTGGGCAGGTTGGCGTGAACGGCGTCAATGGCACCATGCTGACCGCTGGTGGTAACGGGGAGCCTGGTACCGATGGTACCGACGGGAGGAACGCCTTCGGTGGTGGTCTCTACTCGACGGCGGGTGCGATCACGCTCAACGCCGGCTCGACCTTCATCTTCAACACGGCCTCAGGCGGTAACGGCGGCACTGGCGGCACGGGCTTCAGCAGCCATAGTGCGAGCCGAGCGGCCGGTGCGGGTGGCAATGGTGGCAACGGTGGCAATGCGATCGGTGGCGGGATCTACGCTGAGACCGGTACCGTGACCCTGAACGCTGGCTCGATCGTTCGCGGGAACACCGCGGTAGCCGGCCTCGGTGGCAATGGTGGTAACGGTGGTGCGACACTGTTCGCCGTACTCGGTTTCGGTGGCACCGGCGGCGACGGTGGCGATGGTGGTGCGGCCTGGGCGGGCGGCGTCTACATGGGCAACGGCAGCGTGACGCTCAACGGCGGCTCGTTCGTCGATCTCAACTCCGTGACCGCGGGTGCCGGTGGTAACGGCGGCAGTGGCGGTAGCGCGATCACCGGGGCCGGTGGTTTCGGTGGTAACGGCGGCAACGGTGGTGCGGGTATCGGTGGTGGTGTCTACATCGCCACGGGTAACG
>JBGTAO010000062.1:0-8458 GCA_041749835.1 Gemmata sp.
GAGCGGGGGTGATCAACGCAATCGCACCACGCTTACGCTCGGCCGAAGACTTGATCGGCATTCCATTCCTGGCACTACGAGCGGCCCGGCGAGCCATCGCTGCCGACCCCGACCACCCCGACGGCTACTACGCACTTTCGCTGGCTCTGAATGACCCGGGGTTGCCACTCTCGGAATCGGAACGCACGATCGGCCGAGTCACCGCTCTGCGGCAATGTTTACTCCGGTTACCGGCTCCCGAGCAATTCCGTCGCGGGATCTATGCGGCCTCGCCCACCAATGTGGCCGGGCAACTAGCCGAGTTGTATCTCGGTCGCCGGCTGGAGACGGGGCAATTCGTCGGCATGCCGATCAATATGCCGTCGCTGCAATTGCTCTCGGGCATTGAGGGCACGGGCTTCCTCGTGGATGTCAATGGCCGTGGCGTTCTGGTTCCTCGCTGGCAATTGCCGGCGCTGCCGCAACAAGCCCGCGTCGTCTCGGGGCCCTACCTGCTTGCCATCGACATCGCACGCGAGACGCTGATGCTGGCCGATCGCTACGCCAATGTCGAATTTCTACCCTTGGGCGAAGACGGCCGCCGTGTAAGCGATGCGATCAAGGCGGGGTTGAAGTCCGTCGAGGATGCTCTCGTCCGCGATATCAAGCAGTACGAAGAAGCCAAGCTGTCGCGCGGTGGGCAATTGAAGGTCATGGACCAACTCCGGGCCGCGCTCCGGTTCAATCTCGGTGGTGAATCGCTTCGAATCCTGACCGATCAAGACCTGAATTACGAACGCGAATTTGGTCGCAATGTTCTGGATATCACACTAACGCGGGTGTGTCTGGAACTCGCATTTGGTCGGCTCGAAGATGCCACTGCCGATCTCGACGTGCTCCAGGTTCGCTTCAACGAAGTCGCGGCTAACCCGGAAACGCAGAAGGCACTCAATGAGCCAGCTCTCCGCAATGCCCTCCGTTGGGCGACTTTCCAGGCGAACGTCTTCGAAGGCAATTACGCCGAAGCCGGCAGCATCCTGGAACAGCAAGAGGGCCAGTTGGTGGGCATCGATCCGGGCAAGGAGCTTCGCGACAAGTTCGACCCCAAGCCGTTCGTGAACCTCGGCGAAACGGGAATCCTTTGGTCGGAGTTGGGGCCGATGACGGCAAGCCCGCTGTTCGTGATTTCACCGGTCGAACTGGTATTGAAAACCGGAATTCCTGTCGCCGCTCTGGCGGGAAGCAATGAGAACCCGGGGTTCCTGGCACTGCGCGACGACCTGCTGTCGCGTCGGAGCCGCGATGCGGAGTTCTTCTATCGTCGCGGTGTGATGTCGCTGTTCGAAGGGGACATTCCTGCGGCGCGTCAGCGCTTTATGGATACACGACAGAGCAGCGTTCCGGCCTGGGGCGTGCCGGAGCAGAAGCATCCGACGGCCGAGATGTATTTGAAACTGATCTCCGAAGCCGAACAGCGCATGGCGGGCAAGTAACCGCACCTGGGCAGCCGGCATCGTGACACAAGAGGGTTCTGGCATGGCCGCACTGTGGACTGTAGCCGGTGTGCAGATGGATTGTGCACTGGCGAATCCTGCGGCCAACCTGGCCACGATTCAGCGCAAGCTGAGCGAGGCGGCCAAAAAGGGAGCCCGCCTTGTCGTCTTCCCGGAGTGCGCGCTTACGGGCTACGGCTTTGAAAGTCGAGCACAGGCCCTGGCCGTTGCCGAGAGCTTGCCAGGCCCCAGCACGGAGGCGATTGCCGCTGATTGCGCCCGGCTGGGAGTTTGGGCCGTGGTGGGGTTGCTCGAACGCACACCCGAAGGCAAGCTCTACAATGCTTGTGCACTCGTGGGGCCATCGGGCTTCGTGGGAAGCTACCGCAAGATCCACCTTCCCTGCCTGGGTGCCGATCGCTTCACCGACCCTGGTGATCGACCGTTCGCCATTCACGAGATCGACGGACTCCGCATCGGAATGAACATCTGCTTTGATGGCAGCTACCCGGAATCGGCGCGAATCCTGACATTACTCGGAGCGGATCTCATTGTGCTGCCGACCAACTGGGCGACGGGAGCCCGCAAGATGGCGGAGTTGGTATCGGCGGCCCGGGCCTGGGAGAATCACATCTACTACCTGGCCGTGAATCGTGTTGGTGAAGAGAGCGGCTTCCGGTACATCGGGCTCAGTTCCGCGGCCGACTTCCAGGGGAACATTCAACACTTCGCTCCGGAAAATGTGGAAGAGCTTTTCCTGATCACCGTCGATCCCCTGGCCGCGCGGCAAAAGCGTGTGGTGCAATGTCTGGGTGTGTACGAGATCGACCGGGTGAACTGGCGGCGGCCGGAACTCTACGGCCCGCTCGTGCAAGGTCCATCCTTCCCCGGACACAACAACTCTTGACCAGCGGCAACGAGTAGCGCGAATTTGCAAGTCCCCCGGCGAAGCCTGGGGCATTGCTACGGAAAAAGCAATTGACCTCACTTCGAGTGGAAGGCAAGTTTCACAAACTCACCACTGGAGGGGCACCATGAATCGCTTCTTACTTGCTGGCGCGATTGTCGCGGCGTTCGGGACTTGCGCACTCGCGCAGGCACCAGTAACGCCGGCACAACCCGTAGCTCCGGCTATTCCCAATGCTGGTATGCCCGGCTCAACGATTCTTGCGGTTCCCGGTTACACACTCCCCAATGGGAACCCGGGCAAAGGGTACTACGTCAGCGGTGGTGCGGTCGCGGGTTACAACGGCTATTATCCCTTCGACTCTGGCTACTACCAGTTGGGTGGCACGGACGGATTGGCCCGCGTCACGGGCTTTTACACGATGGTTTACCCGGGTGGCGGCTCTGGTAACGGCTCTGGTAACGGCGAGGGAAACACTGGTGCAACGACAGTCCCGATGGGTGAACCGGTGTACGCAGCGCCATCCCACTTCCATCAAAAGAAGTGGTTCCACCGTCGTTGAGTTGAATGACGGGTGATACCAGGCGGCCGCGGTTTGCTCTCGATGGTCGTGCAGATTTTGAGCGATGTCCCACGCCAATCGTGTGGGCGTCGCTCCAACAATCGACAGTTCATCTCACTTTTCGGCGCACTTCGGCTTGTCACGATTGCCGAAATCCGTTCCAATTCCCATTCACGATGAAACTGTACGCACGGACGCACTCCCGGGAACACCCGGGGCGGACATAGCCATGATGGCACCGCTGCCGACACCGAACACGCCTTCCGAGCGGCCTGAACTACCCCGCGTCCGGCTCGACGTACGGGCCGGTTCCGGGCGTCCGGTCAGCTACGAAGTCGGCTCGGAGGAATTCCTGATCGGCGGAGCCAGCGGCTGTGACCTGCGACTCCCTGCAACCAGTCTCCCGCCCGTCATCTGCCAACTCACTCGCAAAAGCGACGCGGTGCGCGTTCGACGGCTGACTCCCGCGCTGGCCGTGCTACTGAATGGGAATCCACTCCCAGCTAACACGCCGGTCTTGCTCAACGGGGACGACAAACTCACGCTGGCCGGCATCGAGATCTGCATCAGTATCAGCGGTAATAGCAGTAGCGCGAAATACCTCTCTCCGCAATTCGTACCCGAACCCGGGATCGCACAAACCCAGACAGCTTCGATAGCCGCTTCCGGTGCTCCGTCGATCCCAGCAGCAGATCCGCACGGAATCCGTGATCGTCGGATGGACTTGCATCAACTCGACGAGCAACGCCGCTGGCTTGAAGCCGAAGAGCGGCAGCGCCGCGACGACTGGAGCCGCCGAGATGCTGAACTGATCCAGCGGGCCCGGGAACTCGACCGCCAAACCGAGGAACTTGAGGCCGACCGTGTTCTCTGGTATCGCCGTCGTCAGGAGATCGAAGCGGAACTGCAACACCAACACGCCCAGTTCAGTTCCGGCGAGCAGCGGTCGACGAATCTGGATGAGCGCGAAGAAGAACTTTACAACCTGCGGGAAGAGTTATCGACTCTGCGGGAGAATCTCCTCAAGGAGCATCAAGACCGCCGGACGGAATTGGCTCACCAGAACGAGACACTCCGCCTGGCCAATGTTCAGCTTCAGCATGATCGTGACATTGCGGCCAGCGATCTCGATCAACGGCACCGCGAGTTGCAAGCAGAACTCGAAAAGCACCGGGCGAATCTCGATCGCGAAGCGAGCCAGCGCCGGGAACTGCTTGAAGAAGAGTTCCGGCAACAACGGGTGGCATTCGATGCCGAACTCGCGGCGCGTGCGGCCCAACTGGAAGTGGAAAGCCAAACACGCTTCCGGGAGCAAGTGGAGGAAATCGAACGGCTCCGGATCTCGGCACGCGAGATCGTGGCACGAGCCGAGGTTGAAGCCAGCAGCATACTGGTTCGCGCGGAACAGGACGCCACAACCCGTCGGGCGAAGGTGCAAGCTGAGTTGGCCGAGTCCGAAGCCAAACTGGGTATGCTCCAGGAACAAGAAACGCGCCTCGCCGCAGGCTTCCGGGAGTTGAGCCGCGAACGGGAACTCCTGGAAGTGGACCGTGGCACTCTCGCAGCCGCACAGGCCACGCTGGACGCCGAGCGGCATGCGAAAAGCGAGCGTCTTCGTACCTGGGAACACGAACTGGAGGAGCGCGAGGCTGCACAATTCCAACAACTCGAGAGCCTTCAGGCGGAACGCGGCACATTCGAAGAGAACCAGCAACAGTTCCAGGATGATTTGGTTCGGCTCGAACGCCGGACTGCGGCTGTCGAAGATCAGGAGCAGCAACTTGCGGTGCGCAGTCGGGAAATCGATGTCCGACTGGAACAGCTCAAACGCGATTCTGCGGAATGGGAAGAGACGGTTCTGCTGATCACCATGGAACAGGAGCGCTCGCGTGCCGAGGCGGAGCGACTCGCCCGTCAAAGAGCCGAATTGGATAACCAGTCGGCCACGCTAGCCGAACGCGCCGGGCAGTTGGAATCGCAACAGGCCGTGCTGGTGGTGCAGCGTGCCAAGCTGGATCGCACCCGTCAGGAAGCGGAGCGGGAAGCGGCGGAACTGGCCACAGCGCGGACCCGCGAGGAAGGTGCGCTGGCCGAACTGCGCGACCGCATTCGAGAGGCCGAAGAACTCCGGGCCGAGTTGACCCATGTTCAGGAGAACACCGCACAGGAACGTCGCCGACTCGAAGAGCGCGATTCGTTACTGGAGGCGAGCCTCTCGGAAATCCAAATCCAGCAAGAAAAGCTAACGACTGAAGCGGCGCGGCTTCAGGAGCGCGAAGTCGAACTCGACACACGCCTGGCCGAGTTCGCGGATCAAGCGGGTACGCTCAAAGGTCGCGTGACGCAAGCGCTGGACTTGCAGTCCCGGCTCGAAGCGGACCGCGTGGCCATCCGCGAACGCGAAGCGGCACTCGCCGAAGCCGAGTTGGCCCGCCAGAATCTCCAGGAACAACTCCGCCGCCGTGCCGAAGAACTCAGTACCCGGGCGAAATCGCTGGACGAAATCGCCCGGCACCTGGCGCAGGACCGTTTGCAGTTGGATCAGGCCCGCACAGCAATCGTGAGCGATCGGGAGGCCGCGGTGGCTCAGGTCGCGGAACGCCGACAGGAGGTCGAACAGCGAGCGAGCGAGGCCGAGAAGCAGATCACCGATTACAGCGAGAAAGAGCAGGCCCTGTCTCGCCAAGTTGCTCGCCTGAAAGATGTTGGTGCTGCCGTCGCGGCGGAACGGAAAAGTCTGGCCGAAGCACGCAACCGGTGGGAGTCGGAGCGCAATGCGGCAGTGGAAGCGGATAGCCAGGCCCGCGAAGCACTCATAGCTTTTCGAGCACAAGCAGCCACTGAGATTCAAAGCCTCCGCGAGCAAGCCCCCGAACTGGAAGTGCAGGCTCGGGCCTCACTCGAACGACTCTCGACAGCCCGAGACATGCTTCGCGGCCATCTCACGGAACTGCACGACTTTTCTCGCCTCAGTCGTGAAGATCTCGCTGCAATCCGGGCGCAAGTTCGCCAGGAAGCCGAGCGACTCCGGGAGCAGGAAGAGACGCTCAACCGCGCCAAGGCGGAACATCGGTTATCGGTGAGTGCCTTCCGACAGCAACTGATCGAGTGGCAAGGCCAGGTCGCGGAGATGAAAAGCACGTTGAGCATGAGTGAATCTCAGCTCGATGCCCGACAAGCTGCGGTGGACGAAGCCGCCCGGCAAGTCGATGCCACCACGCACCATTTGGCCGAACAAGCCGAGCAACTCCGCCGCGAACGCCACACTGTCTCCGCTCGCCGCACCGAAGTGGAACGCCATCTCAGCGAGATGCGCGAATGGTATCGCAAGAAGCTCCGCGAGTTGGCGGCCGGCAAAGCCGTGAGCGACGCCGACATGCCGCCGCTCAAGCTCCATGAACCAGGCAATCACGTCGAAACGGCGGCAGCGGAACCGCCCCGTTCCCATGGCGAGCCCGAATTCGATGACCTGAACCCCGGCGACCGCCAACTCGGGGAGTTGCTGCAATCGCACGGGTTAGTGGATGGCGAAACGCTGGGTGTGCTTTGGGCCGAAGCGGGGCGACAACGGCGAACTCTCCGCCAGGTATTGCTGGCGAGCGGTGTCATTACGCTGTACCAACTGGCACTCATCGAGGCGGGGAACCTTGATGCCCTGATGCTCGGCCGCTTTCGCGTGTTCGACCGGCTGCGCGTGACACCACGGGAAGCGATGTATCGGGTCTTCGATCCCAGCCTCGAGAATGAGGCTGCGGGTCGCAATCCAATGGGGGTGTATCTGCTACGCCATCTGGCCGAAGCCGAGTTGCAGGACGCCGTGCACCCCGACGAATTCCGCCAGCGCTTCGCAGCCGTGAGGGATACCGCGCATCCCAATCTTGCACAGGTGCTCGAAGTGCTGGAGATCCAGGGCCGCCCGGCCGTGCTCCAGGAATGGCTCACCGGGTTGTTCAGCGCGGACTGGCCACCGTTTGCCGCTAACCCGGGCTGCTGGGTTCGCCTGGCTCTCATGGCAGCGGGTGCAATCGATGCGGCCCACCGGAACGGACTGGTACACGGTCAACTCACTTCAGATTCGTTCGTGTTGACCCCTGACGGGGTGCTCAAGGTGATTGGCTTTGGTGAACCTCCCTGGTTGGCGACGGCAGCGACCGCGGCGGCGGAAACCAGCCCGGCAGCGGACCTGCGAGCCTTCGGGCTGGTCCTGTTTGGCTGGTCACAACTGGCCAGCAAGCGCAAGGGCTCCGCGAAGCCCAAACCGTTCCCAGAACAGTTACTGACCGTGATTCGCCGCCTGGAAGCCGAGCCCGAGCCGCCCATGGCGGACACACTCGCAGCAGAACGGCAATACCAGTCAACTGCAGACCTGGTGGCCGATTTGAATGTGGCCGCCCACGAATTGCCGGTTGGAGATGATGCCTGGGCCAAGCTGCTGATTTATGTGGCCGAGAACGCCCCGGAAGCCATGCTCGGGCTCAAACAGTCGGCGTGAAGAACGCAGGATCACGACGTGGCGGACAGGCAACGACAGACTTGCCGAGTTCCAATTGGTGTCGTAGATTCAGTGCGTCGTGTATTCGCGTGAGGTCCGTGACGATGGTCCGGCAATCCGAGATTTGGCTCACCTGCGCTGCCCAATCGGGCGTCGCTAGCCATTTTGCCATCGCCGGGTCGGCAGCCGCTCTTGCTGCAGCCGCGGCTGCTCCTTGACTCCGGACCACCGACACGCGTTCACCAACCCCGTCGGCCCCGGAGTCATCCTCCGGGGCTTTGTGCGTTTCCTGGCTGGGCGCTGCCGTCAAGGTGGTGCCGTGATCGACACCAGAAAGGTACTGTCCATGCCCCCGATACCGTTGGCACTCTCGGAAACCTCGCTGCGAACCACCGATTCCCCGATCACCTATTTCATTCAAAAAGCCCTGGAGAACCCGGGACTGATCTCGCTGGCTGCCGGGCTCGTCGATGAAACCTCGTTCCCCACCGCTGAAATTGCGACAGCCGTTGCCGAGTTAATGGCCGATCCTGCTGCAGCCCGGGCGGCGCTCCAGTATGGATCGACACAGGGATTGCCGGAACTGCGTCAACTCGTGCTCGACCACGTTTGCCGGGCCGATGGGGTTTCCCCGAGCGAACTGAGCATCAGTGCCCGCGATGTCGTCATCACCACGGGCTCGCAACAGTTGCTCTACTTGCTGGGAGAAGTCCTCTTCAACCCCGGCGACATCGTGATCAGCGAAGCCCCCTCGTACTTCGTCTACCACAGCCTGCTGCAATCGCATGGTGTGCGTGTGCTTACGGTGCCCATGGATAAGCATGGGCTCGATACCACAGCCCTCGAAGCCTTACTCCAGCGGCTGAAGCTTTCGGGCGAACTCTCGCGGGTGAAAGTGATCTACACGGTGGACTATTACCAGAATCCGACGGGGCTTACGCTCAGCGCGGAACGCCGGGCCAAGCTGGTGGAGTTGGCTCGCCGTTACAGCTCGTCACACCGTATTCTCATTCTTGAAGATGCCG
>JBGTAO010000063.1:0-10158 GCA_041749835.1 Gemmata sp.
AGCCTCGCGGTCCTTCTCCCGGAAGCGCTCGATGAACGTGTCGGGCGGTGGGTTCACAGGGGGCGGTTTCGGCGGGGTTTGCGCGACGGCCCCAGCCCCACCTGTGACGCTGATAATGACGACAAGTAAGGCACAACGGAATGCACAATGCACGCGACGGTTCCTCGAGCTTGGGTGCGGGGAGAACGGAACCTATTTCCGTCGAAGGATCAAGGTTTGCGACTCTGTGCCATCGCTTCCGCAACGGCCTTCGGGTAGTGCTTCCCACCCAAGATGACCGCGTGGATGGTGCGAGTGTTCCTGATGTCGACGAGTGGGTTGGCATCCAGCAGCACCAGATCCGCGAGCTTGCCCACCTCGATGGTTCCCACATCCTTGAGGCGGTCCAGATACTCCGCAGGGTTGCGGGTTGCGGTCTGCAGCGCGGCCGCAGGAGTGAGCCCAGCTTTCACGAGCAGTTCCAGTTCGTCGTGCAGACCCGAGCCCGGGAAGCAGTACGGCACGGGTGTATCGGTGCCCGCGAGTAGTTTTACGCCGGCCTTGTGCATGGCCAGCACCAACTTCTGGTGCCCTTCGTAAAGAAGCTTCTGGTTCTCGATATCACGCGGCGTGAGCTCGATCCCACCAAAGAGCGGTAACCGTACGGTCCCACCCTTGTACGTCTGGAACCAGGTGGCGATGATGGTGACGGGCATGTACTTTTTGCGCGGGTCGGTCGTGAAGTCCGAATCGGTAAGTAGTGCCCAGGTTCGGCGGCAGACGAGCGTGGGGACAAACCAGGTTTCGTTCTTCACGAACTTGCGGAAGAGCGCTTCGGCCTTCTTCTCGTCGTAACTGTCGAGCGCTTTCACCTGCACCCGCCAGGCACCGGCAGCATCGAGCGTGTCTTGCACCATCGCACCATTCGTCATGTTCCCAACGAGTTGCTTTCGTAACTTTTCCTCATCACTGGAGCAACACAAGAGCACGCCGTAGAGGTGCTCCATGCTCTTCATTCCCTGGTCCGAAGCGTCGGCGGCACTGATGACATGCGGAACGTGCCCGGACACCGGGATTTTGCGTGCTCCCCGTGCAGCCTGATCGAGAACAGCCGCAAACACATCGGGCTTGAGAAACGGGTAGATCTTGATGAAGTCTTCGCCATCCCGGCGAATGCGATCGACCGCATCACGGGCTTCCTGAGGCGTGGTCACGGCGATAGCACTACCCGGAACGACCGGTTGTTCGCCATTCAAGCCATCGAGCACGCGGGTGGTCACCACCAGATGCGGCCCGATCCGTCGGCCGTTCTCGACTTCTTTGCGCCACTGCATCACGGGCGGTTGCAGCGGCGAACCCGTGAACATGTGCCGAACGCCGGTCACCCCATTGCCCAGGAACAGCGGAAGAAACGCCTGCGATTCGACGTGGGCGTGCATATCCCACAGCCCCGGAATGAGGTACTTCCCCTTGGCCGGGATCACCGTGGCTTCCTTGGGTATTTCGATCTGTCCAGTTTTCCCGATCTGCGTGATGCGGTTGCCGGTGATGAGCACAGTCTGATCGGGGCGTGGGGCGGCACCGGTGCAATCGATGACAGTGACACCTATGATCGCGACCGGGGCCGGTTGGGCCTGCGGTGCGGGATCTTTCTGCCGTAAGCGGATACGGGGTGGTGCGGAAATCGTTGCAGCGGGGATCGCAAGTAAGAGCACCCAGATGAACCACTTCATGACAGCCTCCATGATGTCTTCGCTTTGCGACAAGGTACGGTACGGCCGCACGAACCACAATCAAGTTCCACGGCCCGCTACCGACACTGCATTGCTCATCCTATCGCGGTACAACCACATTCCCCAAGGTCAGCGCGAACCGATTCACGCTCGGGGCAGTCCTGTTCGTCACAACATCACATGCGAGGAAATCATGGTGAACCGGCTTCCTATCCACAACGAATATGGCTTCCAATGGATGATTACGGGGCCGAACACCTACAAAGTGTGCGGCCAAACCGCCACGCACTTGCCAGCCGGTGCCTACTCCGTCGGGATGGATAATTGCGGCAATCCGATCTTCCACGCCCGCGATCTCCAGGCCGATGAGCTGATTCACTTCCCGGATAGTTTGCCGGCGGAAGTACAGAAGGAGATCAAGACCTTCTGGTCGATGGGGGAGCGCTTCGCGCGCTACGGGTTCTTGCACCGGCGCGGCTACTTGCTTTACGGGAAGCAAGGATGTGGCAAGTCGTCGCTGATTCATCAAATCCTTCGCGATGTCATCAGCGATGGGCACCTGGCGTTCTTCTGTCAGAATCCGTTCGGCTTTATCCGGTGTCTGGAACAGTTCCGTGAAGTCGAACCACAGCGTCCGATTGTCTGCATCTTCGAAGACATCGATGCGATCATCGAAGGTTACGGCGACGCCGAGTTGCTGCAATGGTTAGATGGCAACCACCAGGTCGATAAGGCGGTGAATCTGGCGACCACGAACTACCCCGAGAAGCTCGATCGGCGGATCATCTCGCGGCCCCGCCGCTTCGATCGCATACTCCGGATCGATGCTCCCGATGCCCGCGTTCGGGCCGCATATTTCGGTCGCAAGGTGCCCGACATGGCGGTGAAAGAGTTGGGGAAGTGGGTAGAAGTCAGCGATGGGCTGCCGTTCGCGGCACTGGCCGAAATGGTGATTAGCGTCTGTTGTTTGGGCAACGATCTGGAAGAAGCCGCACAGTTGCTCAAGAGCCTCGATGCCCACAATCCGTCGAGCCTGGAGTTCGCCGATAGCACCCCAGATGCGGAGAACTGAGTGTGAGTGCCAACCGATGAGCCCGCAGTGGGTGCAAGGGTGACCGTTCAACCCCAACTGCCGACTGCGGGCTGCGGGCTACTGAAGGCCGCCGGGCCACTCGATAGCAACGTGTGTGTTATTGAACTCGGGGTCGTCGAGGTTCCCGCGATGAAAGGCGCGCCCACCCGGTGGCAGCGCCTTCACTCGCACGTCTTCCCCTTCTGGGATAATTGCCCCGAGCGCCTGAAACTCGATGAAGCGCTCGATCAGTGTCAGAACCGCGCTGGCGTAGAGTTGATTGACTCCCCGGACGCTCAGGTCGGGGCGACCAAACTTCCGCATCCCGCGCGTGTGATACCACGATGTCCCCCCTGGCTCGGGAGACACCATGATCGCCGTGTGGCGGTCCGCATGGAGTTGATGCGACTCGAAGACTTCCTCACGCCATTCGTCCGGCGACCAAAGCCAGAGCATCTGTGGGTCGGAAACTGCGATACCGCCCGAATCCAGCAGCCACATGACAATTCCGATTGTGTCGCGCAGGTAGTCGAGCGTGGGCGGATCGGTCACTTCGCCACGCACGATGACACATTGCGGCGCTTGCTCGGCCTGTGCTGCCAGCAGCGGCGAATCGCGTGTCAACACTTCCCAAATTCGATCTGATGGCGGGTTCGGAAATGGTTCGGCGGTTCGGCTCCGGTGATACTGTTGCACGTCTAACCAGCTCGGCTGCCCTGCTGTGTGATACTGTTGCAGATTGAGCGGATGGCTCAGATCGAAGTTGCCAAAGACCTTGTAATACAGCAAGGCGTTACCACCACCGGGCGCGTAGTGCGGTCGCGGCCAACTTGTGAGGCTCCCGGCCATGGTTGCATCTCTTAACGGAATTCTTGCGGGGCACCGACGCTTTGGGGCGTCACGCGAGCCATGCAAAGTATTACCGGTTTGGGCGCGGCTGCAAGCAATGGTTTCAGCTTCTGAGTGGAGAAGTCGTGGGCATCGGTCAGCAGCACGATCACATCCGGGCGTAATGCGACGGCCATTCTCAGGGCCGCCGCGTGATCGCTTCGACCTGTCGCCGACAATCGCGTGAGGTGAGTTTCGACTTCCGCTATGTGCTCGGGTGTGGTGGGAACGCACCCACCCGGGAGGAGCTTTTGCGCGGTTCCGCTGTAAGCAATGACCTGGAAGCGAACCGTATCTGGCTGCTGTCGCAACGTGGCGATCAACGAATCCCGGGCGCGGGCCAGCATACCGTGCTCACCCATACTACCGGAGCAATCGAGCACGTAGACGATGGTTTGTCCCGCCTTCAAAGCACCGTGCATCGGTGGCACCCGTGCTGCAGAGGTTGGCTGAACGTGCGGATCGGGTGTTTGGGTTGAGGATGTCACGACACCCCGGCGAATGATTGCAGCCGCTTCTGCGGGTAGCAGGTCCGGGGCCGCCCGAACAAGCGGCGGCCGGGGCGCGAGCGCAGGCGATTCCGGAGGGGCCGGTTCTGTCGCGGGTACGGGGTGTTCTGGTGGCTGAACAGCTTCGACAGCCGGCGGTGTCAGGGCGAGTTCTTCGACGACAGCGATGCGCACGGTTCCGTCCGTCACGCGAGTATCCAGTGAAGCCTGCAAGCCACGAGGCCCACTGATGGGCCGAGTGACCATAACCACCACCGCTACCGCAATCACCACGTGAAGGACAATGGAGGCCGCCACCGCACGGTGAAAGCTGATCCGAGATCGGCGCGCGAGATTCCCCATGGCCGGCTCATATAGCAATGGTCTCCGGCGAGCACCAGCCCGCTCTTTCCGCTCGTGGAACCGCTCAGAGTTGTGTCTCGGCAACCTCGATGGCGCGAATCAGACTCATCGCTTTGTTCACGGTTTCGTCGTACTCGGCAGCGGGAACGCTATCCGCAACGACGCCCGCACCCGCTTGCACGTAAGCCGTTTGGCCGAGCAAGACCATCGTTCGCAGGGCGATGCAGGTATCCATGTTGCCACTGAAATCGACGTAGCCGACGGCACCACCGTATGGCCCGCGCCGCTGCGGTTCGAGTTCGTCGATAATCTCCATCGCCCGCACTTTGGGCGCACCGCTGAGCGTGCCCGCCGGCAGGCTCGCCCGGAGGGCATCGAAGGCGGTGAGCCCGGGTTGGAGGGTGCCCGTTACAGTGCTGGAAAGGTGCATGACATGGCTGTAGCGCTCGACGGTCAACAGATCGCCGATCTGAACGCTTCCGAGTTCTGCCACGCGGCCGACATCGTTTCGGGCGAGGTCCACCAGCATGATGTGCTCGGCTCGCTCCTTGGGGTCGGCCACCAGTTCCTCGGCCAGAGCCCGGTCCTCATCAGGCGTGGCACCGCGCTTGCGCGTCCCCGCGAGTGGGCGATTGGTGATGACGCCATTCTCCACGCGGCACATGATTTCCGGCGATGCTCCCACCAGCGTGACCTCGCCCGCGCGAACATAGAACATGAATGGGCTCGGGTTCACCACCCGCAGTGCCCGGTAGATATCGAAGGGGCGGGCGCGGGTCTGGGTGCGAAAGCGCTGACTGAGCACGATCTGGAACGCATCGCCGGCATGGATGTACTCGCGGATCTTCTCCACCGCTGCTTCGAACTCCGCACGGGTGAAGTTGGACTCCACACCGGCGATCCCCGGGCCACTCCCGGGAGCCGCGTTCGCCCGGGGGTCGATATCGGTGAGTTGAAGATCGGCGACACCGCGTTGCAACCGTTCCACGAGTTGATCGGCTCGTGTACACGCCTGGGCATAACGCTCGCGCAGTTCCTCCGTTGTCGTGTTAGAACCCGCTTCACCTGCGATGGCATTGGCGACAACCAATACGGTTTTGGCGGCGTGATCGAAGATGACCATGCGATCGTAGAAGCCGAAGCACAGGTCGGGAATCTTGCGGTCGTCCGGTGGGGCGTTCGGGAGCCGTTCGACGTAGCGGACCGTGTCGTAGCCGGCGTAGCCAACGGCACCCCCACAGAAGAGCGGGAGCCCGGGGAGACTGGGAGCCCGATACGCCGCGACCATGCGTTCGAGATCGGCAATCGGGTCGGCGGATTCGCCTTCAACCCAGGGACCGTTGCCGTCGCGGGTGCGGGTGCGAGTTCCGTAAGCCTCGAACGACCGGAACGGCCCCGAGCCGAGGAAGCTGTAGCGGCTGATCCGTTCGCCACCCACCACACTCTCGAACAGGAACGACCACTCGCCTTCCTGCAGCTTGCAAAACGCCGAGACCGGAGTGAGGGTGTCACCAGTGAGTTGGCGATAGACCGGCACCACGCTGTGGGTGCGGGCGAGCTCGCAGAACTGATCGAACGGCGGAAAGTGCGGCATACAACTCTCGCGGCAAGGAAGTCTGCCGCTTATTGTCGGTCTTCACCCAGAAATGGCGAGCGGGAGCTTGCGCCCCCGCTCGGAGAATCGCCGATTGTTCCTGGAACGATTACTTCTTGGGAAGCGGCACGTCGAGGCGTTGCAGGATCGCTTCCAGAGTGTTGAAGCTCTTCTCGTCGGCAATGATGATCAACTGGTTGGTCCGCGGGTCCACCGTGATAGCGACATCACCTGTGCTCTCGAACACCTGTTGCAGTACGGGTGCGATCTCGCTTGCCTTGGCATGTTGCAGCGCCACCACTGTGGTGATTTTGCTGGGCTTCACGGGTGTTGTGGCTGCACTGGGCGGTCCAAATCCACCGGAGCTACCGTAGCCACCCCCCCCAGCTGCTGCCCCACCGCCACTACCGTAGTCACCTCCCCCAGCTGCTGCCCCACCGCCACCCCGGACGCCCCGGCCGCCGCCTGCCGTGCTAGGATCAGGTACTGTCATTCCGGAACCACCCATACCTGATACCGCTTTGCGGTAACGGGAATGAAATTCGAGGTATTGCGCCTTTGTGATCGTGCCCGATTCTGGAAGTGGTCGAACTCCAGCTCGCTCGGCAGTAGCTTTGGCAGTCGCTCTTACCTCAGGTCGTATCTTGCTAAGATCGAGGGTGTTACCACTGTCACCCGTATGTTGCTGAAGCATTCTCCACTCCTGCTCACCAACACTCAGTGTGCCCAGAGTATCAGCAGGAGGTCCCACACGACCGCCCTCTCTACCGGCGATCCTGCCGCTATTGCCCTGACCGAGAGGAGCCATTTCGCCGCCACCACTGGGCATTCCGGGTAACCCGGGTGCGGTCATTCCGCCGCCCATTCGGCCACCCATGATCGCCTGGCCACCCTGTGGTCGCTTGAATACGACCACCGCAGTCGCATCCGGAACATCGTTGCCCACCAGGTTGGGCTTGCCGATCGACTTCGCCGTCACGTCCTGGTAGTCCGTGATCGCGGCCAGTTCCCAGCCCTGTTTGCCGAACGTGGTCACCAGGTGCACGAATTCCGGCACCGTCTTGGGCTTCATGGCGTAGCGGTAATCCCAGGTTTGCGGCTGGTTCACCGGCCCCATCCACATGCCAGTCCAACCATCGGGGCCACTGGCAGTTTGCACTTGCGTCGCGCCACCGCCGCTCGACGACTGCGATTGCAGCCCGCCGCTCCCTTGCGTTTGCGACTGTGATTGAATTTGTGCGGCATCGCCCGAGCCGCCCGCCAGTTCCTTGACTTCCTTGATCACGTCCGGTGCCTGTGCACCAGCGTTCGAAAGCACCATGGCTCCCCCCGTGATCCCCAGCGATGCGGCCATCACAAGCGCCGCTCCCAAGACCTTCGTCTGCATTGTGACTCCCTCGGAAAGACCGCGGGCCAGTGTGGCCACGGTCGAAGAAACCCCGGCCGCTTTTGCGGTGGGAAAAGCCAAAACGCGGGTCAGCACCGCCGCAGGCACATGGCCCGTGGTCGTGGCCAGTCCGCCCAAAGTCAGCACCACCGGAGCAATTCCCCGGCGGGTCAGTTGTTCGAGTAGCTTCTGCCGGGCCTTACAGAGTCGCCCGGAGAGCGTACCAAGTGGCCAGCCAAGCTGCACGGCCGCGTCGAGCTGGCGCACCCCTTCGAGTTCACACAACACGAACGCCGTGCGTTCGAGATCGGGTAGCTGCTGAATCTCTTCGTGGACCGTCGCCATCAGCGTGGCCCAGGCCGTATCCGGTACGGGGCGGCTGGCCTCCGGGACTGCCACACGCTCTTCGCGTTGCTTGCGACGGATAGCGGAGCGCTTCACTTTGGTGCACACCCGCACTGCGACACCATGAAGCCAGCCGGCCAAGGCCTGCCCCTGGCGTATCCTGCTGGCACTGCGCATCAGGGCCAGGAACACTGCCTGGAAGGAATCCTCGGCATCGACATGGTGCGGGAGCAGTTGCCGACAGACCGACCAAACCAGAGAGCCATGCCGGCGCACCAACTCCTTAAACGCGGCTTCATCCCGATTCTGGGTGAAGCGTGTCAGAAGTTCCGCATCGGGAGTTTGGCTCTCGGCGGAACGCACAACCAGTTGCAGCAGCGCCGAGGTCATCACTATGAAGTTCCCATGCCGCGCCGATTCCTACAACTCTTTCGCAACTCTTTCGCCCCAGATAGCTGTTGTGGCGAGCCTACTGTTCCCACTCTACGAACTCTTGACGTGCCTACAGCCCCGGGGACAATAGCAACAATCGTCCGTCACCTTTCCTCGGAGCCTCTCGCATGGCCACCGTACTCGAACCGCACCAGGGCGCACAACCTCCGCGCTTAGCAAAAGTCACGCCACCCCAAGTCGCCGACCAGAAGATGCTGATCAACGGCAAGTGGGTGAACAGTGCCTCGGGGAAGACGTTTGAAACGCTCAACCCTTCCACCGGTGAAGTGATCTGCCGTGTGGCCGAAGGCGACAAAGCCGATATCGACCTCGCTGTGAAGGCGGCGCGAAACGCTTACGAAAACGGACCCTGGGCCCGCATGAACCCCGCCGAGCGTGGGCGGTTGCTCAACAAGCTTGCCGACGCCATCGAGAGCCACACTGCTGAACTCGCCGCGCTGGAATCGCTCGATAATGGCAAGCCGATCACCGATTCTCTCACCGCCGATTTGCCACTCGTGACGCAGTGCTACCGCTACTACGCGGGCTGGGCCGACAAGCTCTACGGTCAGACGATTCCCATCAACGGGCCGTACTTTACCTACACGCGGCACGAACCGATCGGTGTGGTCGGCCAGATCATCCCGTGGAACTTCCCCCTCTTGATGCAGGCGTGGAAATGGGGCCCTGCGCTCGCTTGTGGCAACACCGTGGTGTTGAAGCCCGCCGAGCAAACCCCGCTCTCGGCGCTACGGGTGGCCCAACTGGCGCAAGAAGTCGGCTTCCCCGATGGCGTCATCAATGTCGTTCCGGGCTTCGGGCCAACGGCGGGTGCCGCACTCTCTGGTCACATGGATGTGGACAAGATCGCCTTCACGGGCGAGACCGGCACCGGCAAGATCGTGATGACTGCGGCGGCGCAGAGCAACCTGAAGCGGGTTAGCCTGGAACTCGGTGGGAAGTCGCCGAATGTGGTCTTTGCCGATGCCGATCTCGATGCGGCCATCGAAGGTGCGTACTTCGGGCTCTTCTTCAACCAGGGGCAATGCTGTTGCGCTGGCAGCCGGCTGTTCGTGCAAGACAAGGTTTACGACGAGTTCGTAGCACGGATCGCGGCCAAGGCGAAGAACCGCAAAGTGGGCGATCCGTTCCAGCCCGATACCGAGCAGGGCCCGCAAGTGAGCCAGGAACAGTTCGATCGCATCCTCGGGTACGTGGAGCACGGCAAAAAGGATGGGGCGAAGCTGCTCTGTGGGGGCAATCGGGTTGGCGACCGCGGCTACTTTGTGCAACCGACCGTGTTCGCAGATGTGCAAGATGACATGACGATTGCCCGGGAAGAGATCTTCGGGCCAGTAATGAGCATTCTGAAGTTCCGGGATATCGATGAAGTCGTGGAACGCGGGAATCGCACGTGCTACGGGCTAGCTGCTGCGGTCTGGACCAAGGATATTACCAAGGCGCTGCAGATGGCCAATCGGTTGCGGGCCGGCACGGTGTGGGTGAACTGCTTCGATGTGTTCGATGCAGGTGCGCCCTTCGGAGGGTTCAAGATGTCGGGCCTGGGTCGTGAACTCGGCCAGTATGCGCTTCAACTCTATACCGAGGTGAAGACCGTCACCGTGGCGACCTGATGCCGCACCCACGGGGAGTCACGCTCCAGGCGAAATGCAACCGTTGGAGCGGGACTCGAGCGATACCGAGCCGGGTGGCACAACCTGTGCGCAACACCCGATGAAGCGCAAAGTATCGCACCAAATGCCAATGAGTGCTTGTCATGAGAAGTGCCGATTCTTGAACTGATGTGCTTGTATTACAGGCGAGACTTGATTACGCTCTGTTTGGAATCTCATTTCCCCGGTTGAACTTGTATGCTC
>JBGTAO010000064.1:0-8671 GCA_041749835.1 Gemmata sp.
TGGTAGAGCGTTCCATCCAACGGTGTCATCGGGGTTCCTCCCAATAACCCGTTGTAACTCATCCGTCCGGACAACGCTATAACTTTGAAAGACCCTGGAGCAACCAGGTGGCGACTGGTTGCTCGCAGCCCAACAATCTTACTTGCAGAGGTAGCTAAAGCGATCGGTGAATTGCGCCGGTGTCATCTTGACCACGCCAGCGAGTTTCTCCAACCGGGCCGCGTCCTCGAAATCGCTTTTCTCCAGCCGAATCATGTATCGGCGGGCGACCTCGAATGTTTCGCCAGCCACATCGACAAGCCGTGGCCGCATCTTCTTGGTCGCCGGGTCGATCATTTCCTGGAACGGTCGCGGCACCATGTTCCCACCCACAAAGGTGATGACCACGCCGTTGCTCTCTGCTGCGGGAGATAGTAAGAACTTGACCGCGCCATAGCCCAGGTTGCGGGTGTATTCGGCATCAAAGGGAATCGGGTCGGCACAGCGCAGTTCGTAACCCAGATCCTTATCGATCATGTCGAACTTGAGCCCCATCGTGGCGAGTCGCTCCGACAGGAACGTGCGGATCATGCGGCCGAACTCGATCTCGCCCAGGCGCAGGTGACCAAACGCATCAAGTTCGATTGTGCCAAACTTCCCGGGGTTCCGGGTCATGATCTCCTTCAGTTGATCCTCACCGATTTCCTCCATGAGCCCCTCGGCCAGCACTGCGAGCCCATAGCCCTTGCCCTGGGCTTTGCGCTTGATCATCGAGCCGATGATGATGTCGCAGATGAGTTCGAGCGAAACATCTTGGTCCTTGAATTCTTCGGCAATGATGGTGACCGTGGCCGCGGATGCTTTCCCGATGCCGAGCGCGAGGTGGCCGGCGGCGCGACCCATGCTCACGCACAGGTACCAGCGTGTCGTGGTCTTGGCGTCTTCGTGCAGGTTGCGAGCCACTTGCACTCCGTAGTGCCGAGCCGTCTCGAAGCCAAATGTCGGGATTCCCGGCGGCAGCGGAAGATCGTTGTCGATGGTCTTCGGCACATGGGCCACCTTGATGGCCTTGTTGGCAGTGGCATATACCTGACTGCCGCTAAACGCCGTGTCGTCGCCGCCGATCGTCACCAGGTACTTCACACCCAGTTGTTGCAACGAACTGATCACGTTGGCCATGTGCTTCGGATCACGCGCCGGATTGGTCCGGCTGGTCCCGAGCATGCTACCACCCTTTTGGTAGTACGGAGCGACTTCCTGAATACTCAGCGAGCGAACGTGGGAGACATCGCCATGAACCAGGTGCTTGAAGCCATCGCGAATGCCCAGCACCTCCAGCCCCTGATTCACCGCCTCAATCGTGACCGAGCTAATCACGCCATTGATCCCCGGAGCGGGACCACCACCAACCACGATTGCCAGCTTGCCGCGTGCAGATTCCGCCATTGTGGGAAGGCCCTTCCGAAGGACGATTGACACCCGGAGAACGGAAAACGAGAAGAGGCCGGGCTTCAGTTCAAGATCGGAACTGGGCGAGGGGATTCAAGAGGGGAGGCTCGCAAGTCGGCCTACAGCAGTTGCCCGTTCACAATTCCTGCAGGGTTCCGCGTGTCAACACCAACCCGTTCGGGCCCGTTCCTTACTAAGAAGACGATTTGTGTTAGCTCGGTGTGGAGCGCCGGTATCCCCCTATTGGCGTTCTGTTCTCCTCGTTCAGGAGGTGCCTGTGCCGATCGTTCTCCGCTGCCTGACCAGGCTCATGACGTCCGCGGCCCTTGCGGTGGCAATTGTCGGGTGTTCGCGAAGCAAACCGCAACCGCCGGCATTCCCACCGCCCAAGGTTACCGTCACGCAACCGGTCATGTTCGAGGTGCAGTCGTACTTCGAGTACAACGGTTATCTCGAACCGATCGAGACGGTTCAGATCAAGGCCCGGGTGAAAGGGGTACTCAAGGATATCCACTTCACGGAAGGTACTGAAGTCAAGATCGGCGATCTGCTCTACACCATCGACCCGCGTGAGTACAAGGCTGCCGTCGCCAAGGCGGACGCCGACATCGCCAAGGCGGAAGCCGACATTAATAGCGCGAAGGCGCAGATTGAACTCGCCAAGAGCGAGTTAGAACGCGTGCAGCGTGCAACGGCTACGGGTGTTGGGTCGAAGACAGACCTCGACAAAGCCGTTGCCACTCTTGCTGCGAACGAAGCGCTCAAGGGTGTCGCAATCGCCAACAAGGCGGCCGGCAAAGCGGCAAAAGATATTGCCAAACTCGATGTTGAGTACACGAACATCAAGGCACCGATCGACGGGCAGATCAGCCGCAATCTGGTGACCAAGGGGAATCTCGTCGGTCAGAACGAAGCGACCTTGCTCACGACCATCGTGAAAATGGACAAACTGCACGTCTATTACGACGCCGCCGAGCGCGATTTGATCGAGTTCCAAAAAGCGAACCGGAACAAGCCGGAAGGCTCGGCAACCGACAAAACCGTAAAGGTCGAGATCGGCGTGGCGACCGAGGACGGCTATCCCCATGAGGGAGACATCGACTTCCGTGAGAACCGGGTCGATACCGGTACTGGTACGGTGCGTATCCGCGGTGTGATCCCAAACCCACTGGTTCAGCCCGGCAACAAACGCCTCTTGTATCCGGGGCTGTTTGCTCGTGTTCGCGTGCCATCTGGTGAGCCACGATCACTTCCGGTCATTCCCGAAGATGCGCTCATGACCGGACAGGAAGGGCGATTCGTCTACGTGCTCGGCCCAAACAACATTGTCGAGAAGCGGAGCATCACTGTCCTCACGCAGCCGGTCTGGCGAGCACCGCCACCGGGTAGCCCTGCCGAACCCGGATGGATGATGAGTGCTCCGCTTCCACCGCCGCCAGGTACGGAACCTCCAGCCGCACCTCCCGGGCCACCTGGCCCGCCCGGACCACCACCTCCTCCGCCCGGCCCTGTCCCGGTTCTGTCTGTCGTCGCCGTTGTCAAAGGCCTTTCGCTCGAGGACCGTGTTCTCGTCACGGGATTGACGAAGGCGCGGCCCGGTGCACCGGTTGCGCCGGTGCAACGCATCCTGCAAGCGCCACCGGCAGCGCCCAAAAAGAAGTAAGCGCGACGAACTTCCACGACCGAGTCACACGGGCAGCAAGTAATGATTTCCCGTTTCTTCATCGACCGCCCCGTATTTGCGAACGTCATCGCGGTCATTACCGTGCTCTTCGGGGCAGTCGCGATCTACACCCTGCCGGTCGAACAGTATCCGCGGATCACTCCGCCGACTGTCACCGTCAGCGCGGTTTATCCCGGGGCGAACGCCAAGGTCGTTGCCGATACGGTGGCCGCGCCGATCGAGCAGCAGATCAACGGCGTGGAGAACATGATGTATATGTCCTCCACAAGTTCCGCCGATGGATCGTACGCCCTCACCGTCACCTTCAAGATCGGCACGAACCTGGACGATGCGCAGGTGCTGGTGCAGAACCGCCTTTCAGTTGCGGAGCCCTCGCTCCCGGAAGAGGTTCGCCGGCAGGGGATCACGGTCAAGAAGCAGTCGTCGAATATCGTGCTGGTGATTTCGCTCACATCACCAACGGGCGCATACGACGGGCTATTCCTGTCGAACTTCGCAACACTCCGATTGCGGGACGAACTCTCTCGAGTGGAAGGCGTTGGTGATGTGACCGTCGGCGGGTCTGGGGCGTACGCCATGCGGGTCTGGCTCGACCCGAATAAGCTCGCCTCGCGTCAACTGACAACCCAGGACGTTGTCGCGGCGTTGCAGCGGCAGAACGTTCAGGTCGCAGCCGGACAGATTGGCCAGCCACCAACCGAACCCGGACAGCGGTTCCAGCTTACCGTCACCACGCTTGGGCGGCTCTCGGATCCGGCCGAATTCGAGGCGATCATACTAAAGAGCGGCGAGGGTGGGCAAATCGTCTATCTGCGCGACGTCGGCCGAGTGGAACTCGGAGCGCAGTCGTACGACTCGTTCTCGGCTCGCAGCGGGCTGGAATCCGCCAACATTCTTGTCTACCAACTTCCGGGCTCAAACGCGATCGAAGTGGCAAACGGAGTGCGGGCGGCGATGGAGCGCATCAAACCATCCTTGCCCGAAGGGGTGGAATACGACATCCCGTTCGACACGACCAAGTTCGTGGACAAGGCGATCAGCGAGGTCTACCGCACGCTGATCGAGGCCGGCGCGCTGGTGCTGATCGTGATACTCGTCTTCCTTCAGAGCTGGCGAGCCCTGCTCGTTCCTGCCACGACAGTCCCGGTCACCATCATCGGCGCTTTTGCCTTTATGGCGGCGCTCGGGTTCTCGATCAACCTCCTGACCCTTTTCGGGCTGATCCTCGCGATCGGCATCGTGGTGGACGACGCGATTGTGATCGTCGAGAATGCGAGCCATCACATCGAAAAGGGAATGGCTCCACGTGAGGCAACGATCCAGGCGATGAACGAGGTGACGGGGCCCGTGATCTCGATCACTTTGGTGCTCATGGCCGTGTTCGTTCCGACTGCGTTCCTCGGGGGAATCTCCGGGCAGATGTTCCGGCAGTTTGCACTGACCATTGCCGCAACTGCACTGATCTCTGCGGTCAACGCGTTGACCCTGAAGCCGGCCCAGTGTGCGGCATACCTGCGACCACACACCGGGCGGAACATCTTCACGCGGATCTTCGACGCGGTGTACCGGCCGATCGAGCGGGCTTATGCCTGGTCGATCCGGCAACTCCTCAAGGTGTGGTGGCTCGTCCTGCTTGTGTTCCTGGGCACGGCGTTGTTGACCGGATGGTGGTACCAAAAGACCCCGACCGGGTTCCTACCGACGGAAGATCAAGGGTTCTTGATCATCGCGGTCCAACTACCCGATGCCGCGTCGCTCGACCGTACCCAGGAAGTGGTTCGCAAGATCGACGGCGTCCTTCAGAACACGCCAGCCGTAGATACCTGGGTCGTGCTCGGTGGTTTGTCGCTACTCGAAGGGACGAAGGCACCGAACGCTGCAACGGCGTTCGTGTCGTTCAAGGACTGGTCGCAGCGGAAGACACCAGACCTCGCCATCCAGGGTCTCGCAGCAAAACTGCAGATGAGCCTCGGAGCGCTGGAAGAGCCGTTCGTGCTGGTCCTGGTTCCGCCGTCGATCATGGGCCTCGGCGTGGCGGGTGGATTCCAGATGCAGATCGAGGATCGTGAAGGCGTCGGGCTGGATACGCTCCAGGAACGGACGATGGCGATCGTCGACGAGGCCCGCAAGCGCCCCGAGATCAACCCCGCACGGACCGCAACCCAGTTCCGCGCCGGGGTGCCGCAGATCTACCTGAACATCGACCGTGACAAGGCGGAGAAGATGGGCGTGATGGTCAGCGATATCTTCGCCGCCTTACAAGCGAACCTCGGCTCGGTGTACGTGAACGACTTCAACAAGTTCGACCGCACGTATCAGGTTCGCATCCAGGCCGATGCCCAGTTCCGCGGTGATCCGGGGCTGATCCGCCGGCTTGAGGTTCGCAATCGAGCCGGCGGCCGTGTTCCACTGGCGACGCTTCTGAGCCCGGAGACACGAATCGGGCCACAATCCATCACACGCTACAACCTTTACCCGGCTGCGACCATCAACGGGCAGGCGGCCGACGGTGTCAGTTCCGGTGCGGCGTTGAAGGCGATGGAGGAGATCAGTGCGCAAAGCCTGCCGCGAACGATGGGCTTCGACTGGACCGCCATCGCATACCAGGAGAAGCAGGGAGCGGGCGAGGAGCTTCTGATCTTCGGGCTTGCGGTGTTTCTGGTCTACCTCGTGCTCGCCGCGCTCTACGAGTGCTGGCTGCTACCTTTTGCGGTCATCCTCGTGGTGCCGCTGGGGTTGCTCGGGGTGGTCATGGCGGTGAACCTGCGGCCCGGAATGGATAACAATATCTATACGCAGATCGGCGTGGTGCTCATCATCGCGCTGGCGAGCAAGAACGCCATTCTGATCGTCGAGTTTGCCCGCGAGTTGCGTCTCGGGGGGCTGTCAATTCGCGAAGCGGCGATCGAGGCGTCGCGGATGCGGTTCCGGCCGATCCTGATGACTTCAATCGCGTTCATCCTCGGCGTCGTCCCACTGGTCTTTGCAACCGGGGCTGGGGCCGCCGGACGACAGTCGCTGGGCACCGCGGTGTTCGGCGGTATGATCACGTCCACCGTGCTGGCGATCTTCTTCGTGCCGGTGCTGTATGTGGTCATCCAGGGACTTATCGAACTCCGAAATGGCCCGCCCAAGCCGATTCCAGATTCTGCAAACGCAATCCCAACGGACCATCACTCGACTCCTGGTGTCGTGCACGAGGCGCTACCAGCTCCAGTGCCGCCTGCCCAGGAACCGCTTTCCGAAGAAGCCTCTGCGAAGGAAACACTTCCCGAGGGACCACTGGCCAAGGAAGTACCGGCCAACGAACCGCCACCCACGGAGATGAAGGGCAACGTGGGGCCCAAGGCCTGAGCAGGAGCTGATTGAGCGAGAATGCCCGACACCACAGCCAGACGGATCGAGCTGGGACCAAACTCCACGCCGATCCGCTGGCAGTCGAAGCTTTGAAGACAGCAGACCGGTCAAAGCAGATTCAGCGTGCCACGGGTGACACCGAGCTGGTTCAACGCGCGGAGTTGACGCCACATCTCGCGGCCATCTTCGAGGCCAGCGATCACCCGGGCGTAGCGCGTGAGCAGTTGCTGGGTCTGCTCGGGTGTCTCACGCAGGAGATCGACCCGGAAGCGCATCAAACCCAGTTCCCGCATCCGCCCGCAAGGGGTGATGGAGAAGTGTACCTTCTGCCTGCACCGCACCCGTGAAGGGCGGCTGCCGGCCTGCCTCGAGGCGTGCCCAACCGGCGCGCGGGTGTTCGGCAACGTACTCGATCCGGACAGCGAAATCCGTTGGGTGCTGGAAAACAAGCGGGTGTTCGTGCTGAAGGAAGAACTCGGGACGAAGCCGCGGTTTTACTATTTCTTCGACAAATGACCGGGGCCGACATGAAGCATGCCGGGGGCACCACCTACTTCCGCTTCCTACGCGAGTCGCTACACGTTGCGACCGACGGCGGGTGGCTCTTCTACGCCTGGATGCTGGTGCTCACGGCCATTGCGTTAGTGGGAGCGAATGCCTGGGCCGTGCAGGTCCGGGATAGCATGGTCTGGACCAACATGTCCGACCACGTCAGTTGGGGGCTGTACATCGCCAACTTCACCTTCTGCGTCGGGTTGGCCGCCGGCGGTGTAATGATGGTCATCCCGGCCTATCTGTACCACGATCACGATATGCACGAGGTGGTGATCGTCGGTGAGGTGCTGGCCATCGCCGCCATTGTCATGAGTACCCTGAGCGTGGTGGTCGATCTGGGGCGGCCAGACCGCTTCTGGCACCTGATACTCGGCATCGGCAAGTTCAACTGGCCCGTCTCGATGCTGACGTGGGATATCATCGTTCTGAATGGTTACCTGCTCATCAATCTGCACATCGTGGGCTACCTGCTGTACACCCGGTTCCGCGGTCTTACACCGAACCCGAAGTGGTACGTGCCATTCGTGTTACTCTCCATCGTGTGGGCGATCAGTATTCACACTGTCACGGCGTTTCTGTACTGCGGATTGGGTGGTCGACCGTTCTGGAACACCGCCCTGTTGGCCCCGCGATTCCTGGCCAGTGCGTTTGTCTCCGGACCGGCGTTCATCCTCCTGGTGCTGCGAGTTGTCCGGGTCGGTACCAACCTACCGATGAACCCCGGCCCGGCTCCTGGTGCAAATCATCCGTGTGGCCGCGATCATCAACCTCCTCATGCTGGCGTCGGAGCTCTTCACCCTCTTCTATGCCGGCGGAGCGCACCTGGCGTCTGCCCGCTACCTCTTCTTCGGCGACCATGGCTACAACGGGTTAGTACCGTGGATCTGGTCGGCGATCGCTCTCAACTTGGTCGGTACCGCCTTGTTCTTCACGCCGGCTGCCCTGGAACGGGGGTGGACGCGGGTGGTTGCGTGCGTGATGGTGATCGCCGGCATCTGGATCGAGAAGGGAATGGGCCTCATCATTCCCGGGTTCATTCCTTCGACACTGCACGAGATCGTCGAGTACACTCCAAGCCTGACCGAGTGGAAGGTGACGGCCGGCATCTGGGCGTTCGGGCTACTGCTGCTCACAGCGATGCTGAAAGTGACCGTGGCGGTATTCACGAATCAAATGTCTGAAACGGCAGAATCGCATCCATCAGTTGCGAGAGTGCGATGAACCCCTACGGTAAAACTGCGCAGACCGCCATCGCCGCTGTCAGCCGGTTGGCGGAAGTCTACGACCCGGCCAAGCGATTAAAGCTCAACTCGGCCGACATTGCGGGCAATCGGCACCTCCCCCAACCGGTGGTGGCCAAGGTGCTCACCATCCTCTCGCAAGCCAATATCGTGAACGGGCTCGCCCGGCCCCGGTGGCGGGTACTGGCTGGCTCGCCCACCAGAAGAGGTGAGCTTGTACGACGTGGTATCTCTGTTCGAGCGGGTGGATGAGAACGTGAGCTGCCCGGGTGAGCGTCTTTAGTGTCGGTGGGAATCAGGCGGCAAGGGTGCCCCAGTAGGCGTCCCACTGGCATTTCTCGCTGCGGAACAAGGCGCGGAGGTGGCAAACCGCATCCGCGCCCGTTTCACCCCAACGCATCCCACT
>JBGTAO010000065.1:0-6108 GCA_041749835.1 Gemmata sp.
CGCTGCAGTCGCCTGGGCCACCGCATTGCAATCGGGATCGGTCGCGCGGTCTTCGGGGCCGGGTGCACGGAACTGGTACGATACCGCCAAGGTCTTCCGCACATCCGTGGCCCATTGATCCGCTTTGGTCTGAACAGCGGCCAACTGGTCCGGAGCGGGCAAGCCGGCTTCGGCTGGCGGGTCGGGCACGATCAAATCGACCCGGGTCACACTCTGCACCTGCCACACGATGTAGAGCGCATACGGAATGGCCAACAGCACCAAGATCAGGCCACTCTTCATACGGGACATGCTTCACCGTTTCGGAAACAGAATCGGTCGGCACCGGGAGTCACGCCGATGCCGGGTTTGCTGAGGCGAGGAACGCCGGGACCGCTGCGGCAGGCTTGGTGCTCGTGCGCGATTTGGAGTACCACACGTACGCACCCAATCCCAGCGCCACAACTGCGGCCACGATGACCACAACCCAGATCCAGGGGTTGTCCGCGTTGCTTTTGCGGCTTGAGGTCGAAGGGCGACCACCGCTTTTCGATTTCTTCGCTTGCCGGGTAGCTGTCGAGGCGAATGGAGCGTCTTCGTTCTCGGTCAACGAAGCACTGGCACTCGCTTTCCCGGCTCGCTCGCCGCTCGGTTTGCGGGTGGGCGCGGCCAACCCCTCACGAATCTGAGCCTCGGCATCCGGGTGGAACACCAGCCGCCGGCTCTCATTCAGGATATCGCGATGCCACTCGGAAGGAATGTACTCCCGGACGAACATCGTCTGGAACGCGCAACGTGTCGCGTCGGGGCAACTTTCCGAGATGGCCAGCCACTGCGTGACGGCGCTGCGTGCGGTGAAGTATTCCTTGGTCACCGGATAGCACGAGCGAAACACGTCCAGGAACGGTTGCAGGTGTTTGGCGTCGCGTGGGAGGGCCAGCGTGTGGAACTTCCCCTGGCGGTACACCTTTCGGAGCCCCTCGACCGGGTCGATTGCGAACGCCTCGAACGCTTTCAGCAGTTCACCCGGCTCCAGGCGTTTCACCTGCGCTGGATCGGCTGTCACAGCGAGCACGGTGTCGGCCGCGTTGAGCTTGGCTATTCCGCCGGATGGGAGCACACTCTTGAGGGGAATACCGGCGTGGCCCAGCGCTTCCTTGGCGTTCTTTAGTTGCGAATAGAGGTTCCGTTCCCAGGTGTCTTCGTCGAGCATTTCGGGCGAGAGAAGTTCGAGGTAGTTGCCCCAGAATTCTCTGGCCGTGGGGTTGGCTTTGAAGCCCACCAGTAACTTGGCCAGGTGATCGTTCTGAAAAAGGAAACCGTCCCACTCCTTCGCTTTGACACCGTAGATGTCGAACTTACCGAGTAAGCCGATCCAATCGGCGGGCTCGATGCGATCGGCGGCGGCATCGATGAAGCGGCTCAGGAATGGGGCCGTCGCGGGTTCGTGTGGTTGCAGCAGTTCGTACACCAAGCCCGGATCGTTGGCGAGGTACGGCTTCGCATGCTCGGCATAAGCGGCCAGCACCGGCACCGGTGCTGTGTGCAGGTAGCTGCGGACCTGCGAGCGCATTGCAGCGCGGAACGGGTGCGACGATTCGGATAGCCAGTTCTTCGTCTCGGGGGCCATCACCAGAAACGCGGTGTAGCCTCGCCAGTTCGCCGGCAGGTCGGATTGGAGAAGCGTTTCGAGTTCCTCCAAGCAACTGGGAGCCAGCAATTGGTAACCGGGCCATGCTTCCGTTTCCGCACACACGCTCCGCAGCCGTTCCCGTGCTTCGGGTACGAGTGCGGGAAGGTAACGTTCCAGGTTGGCAATCGCCTTCTCGATTTGCGTGCGAGCCTCGGCGAGGGTCGTTACGTCCCGCATCAGCTCCCAGTTGGTGTCCCAGAGCGCCAGATCACCCCGCACCAGCGCCCGTGCGCCCTCCTTGCGATACTCTTCGAGCCGGGCCGGTGTGGCCAGCCAGTTTTGGAAAGCCGTGCGGACGCGGGCATCGCTCAGTGCTGCGGAACGGATCACCGCCCAGACTTCGTCTTGCCGCTCGTTCAATACTGCCTGCCCACGTGGCTGCGATTGCAACGCGAGCAGGTCTTGGACCGTTGATTCGCCCCGTTCCAGTCGGTCGATCGCCCGAGCCACGGGAATCGTATTCGCCACACGGCCGAGCGCGGTGGCTTCGGTACCGATTTGCCGCTGCACCTCGGCGAGCAAGTTCCATTCGCCGGCTGCCGCAAGTTCGATCAACTCCACCAGGCCCGGGGGCGCTGGCTGCATCAGTTCGGGGGAAACTCGCTCGGGCACCAGCGTGTCGAGGCCGTAGCCGTGAATTTGCACCAAGTCGAGATCGAGCCCGCGCTCCGGAATGCCAAAGTAGGTGCCGATGACACGAGCGCTCCGGTAATCGCGGATGCCCTTGTGCGCGGGCTCATACGTCGAGAACGTGAGGTCGTTCATGCCCGGAAGTGGCAGCAGTCGCACCGCGGCGTACAGCAGCATGGCCACGAGCCCCGGCTCGGCATGAACAAAAACCTGGTCGCGCGAACGGTCGCGTTCCGCGAGCAACAGCGCCTGCAGGAACTGCACGACAAGTTGCCGCCGTGCCGCTGGGTTGGTTCGCAATCGCGCTGGGCATACGACTGTAGCCACATCACTCGGCCCGGTTGGGGTGCCCGCGAGAAATGCCTGGAGTGTTTCGTCGGAGATTGCGCTTCCCACGGGTAACTGGCCAGGCGGCAGATTCTGAGTCGCGCCCGTGCGGTAATCCTTCACCCAGCCCGGGGCATCCCAGGATCGGAGCACCGACTTGGTATCGATCGCGGCGTGCAGATGCAACAAGTGCGAGAAGTAGGACCGATCGCGGCCCATCGTGTCCTTTTCGAGATACACGCAATGGGCCACCCACAGCCCCGATTCGGGGTGCTCCGTTCGGGCGAGCCGGCGGGGGGCCAGCGCCTTGGTGGGGCGATCCTTCCACATCTCGATGGGCAATTCGTAAGTAGGATACTCCAGGGCGAGGCGCAAAGAATCGGTGTCGGCCGGGTTCGACGTGGCACGAACACTGTAACCGGGGGCATTCAACACGCTGTCCGCAGTGGTGCAATGGGTGACGTAGAACTGGTCCCCGTCGATCGTCGTCGTTGCTGGCCCGGCATCTGACACCGTGAAGTTCCTCCCCAACCCGTGAGCCCCGAACCCTCTCGTCACGGCCACTACGCCACGGCTACCGGCCCGATGTGGAGCGGCGGGCCGTACACCTTGGTCCAGCCGAGATCGACCACCGCCCACACCGTGATGAACACCGTTTTCGCACCCGGCGGCGGCACCACACGTTTGCCACCACCTTCCCAGGTGTGGTCTTCGAGGCGGCACGGGAGCAGGTTGTACTGGTCCGCTTCGGCTGGCTCGTTCAGGTGGCGCGCCGCATCGACCGCGACCAGATAGTACGATACCAACCCCTGCCCAACCCACTTCCAGTTCGCCGCAATCGTTTTCGCTCGCCCGGTCGGGATCACCGTATACGGAGGTTGCCCCGCTGTCGGTTTGGCTTCGGTGCGTAAGCGGCTTGCGATCCGTACGATGATCTTGGTCTTGGCGGCACCGCTGAACGCCATGTGATTCGATACCAGGAACTGCAGATCCTCCTCATTGAGTGCCAGATCGGGAACCGTGAGTTTGCGCTGAATGCCGATTACGCGATCGGCTTTTCCGAGCAGTTCACCCAGTTCGCCCTGCTTCTGCACCAATGGCGGGTAGGTTCGCAGATTCTCCGCGTGCGTCTCGTACAGCTCACGCAGTTTGAAGATATCGCGGGATTCGAGAGCCTCGGCGATACTGTTCCAGGCGCGGGTTCGCGTGGCGGCCAGCGTCAAGCGTTCTCGCAATTCCTCGGTATCGCGGCGGCCGTGCAGCAAGGGCTTGTGCCGGTTCCAGAGCAGTTGCCAGCGGCGATCTTGCTCGTCGGCGTGGGAATACTTGCGATCGATCTCGGCGAACTCGTTGAGTGCCTTGCGGCGTTGTCCCGCGGAAGCAGCCTCGGCGGCGAGCTTGGGATCGAGCTTTTCAAGACGGGCGAGCAGGTCCACATTCGTGGCTCGCAACAGATCGACCGCCGCAGCGATTGCCCGATCCGAGGGTGGGCTCTGATTGACGGCCTTCTGGAGTTGCTCCAGCGCCTCGATCGATTTCGCCCCGATCTTGACGCGAGAAACATACGGGTGTTCGTAGTTGGCTGGAAGATCGCGTGCAGCGGCCAGCACCGGCAGTTCCGTTGCTGTTCCGGAATCGGCGGCGTCGATGGCACGCTTGAGCGCAGCAACCTTGCTCAAGCGTTCGCGCGCCGGAGGGAGCCGAGTGGCGAACGGTGCAGCCTCACTGCAACCTGCCAGTGCCGTGCCATCACCCCAGGCGGCCACAAGGGCACTATCGCTGGTGTAGCTGGGAAGCGGCGGGATCACAGTCAGTCGCGCCAGAAGCGGAGCGCGAAGGGTGGCCTGCTGCCCTCGTGCGAGGTGTGCAGACTTGAGATCGGAGTGAACACCGACGCGGCCGACCACGGCCCAGGCGTCGGCCAGCGCACGCTCGGTTGGCTTCGCGGAATCGTGTACCTTCAGGAACGCCGCCGCCGCCGCGAGCCGGCTTTCCCAACGCCCGGCCTCGGTGCGGTACTCATCGGCCTCGGGAACACCGGTGAGCCGGGCACCTTCTGCTTTCCACAGCGTGATCAGCTTGCGGCCATCGCCCGGAGCCGTTGTCGCGGCTTTGAGCCGATCCAGAACCTCGACCAGAGCAATCGCGGCTTCGGCCTCGGTGACGATGCGCTTCTCGGCCCACCCTTCGAGCAGGGGCTTCTGATAGGCGGACTTTACCAATCGCGGATTGCGGGCCGCCAGCGCGTTCTGAACCGCATCGCGGCAGCTCACCCGCCGGAACGCATCGGCGACCATGGGGCGTAGCTCGGTTGGCACCGCCTTGCTCACCCGCACCACCGCGTCGGCCTCGGCCACGATGGTCGGATAATCCTTGCGCTGGGCATTGCACAGTTCGCGCAATCGCCCCACGGGATCGGAGGCCGCGGCCAGATCGGGAGGCACAACCTTGCCAGTCGCATTGAGGCGCGTCGTCTCAGCGGTGATGCTAGCCCAATCGCGTGGCGTTGCCGCGACGAGTGTGCGGAGCCGGGTAAACGGATCGAGCGAAAACGTGGGAATGTGCTCGAAGCGCCGATCGAGCGATTCGCGGAGCAACCGAGCCCAATCGCGGACCTCCGTATCGCGGCTACGCAACAGTTCCGGCCAGAGCGCCGAGTCGGCAGGCCGCGCCATATCTGGGGGCATGAAGAGCAAGTTCTCGTTCTCGGTCTGCGTCACAAACCGCTTGTACAAGCCCGGGTCGGCCACCATCGCCCGCAGCGCGATCAAGATGACCCAGGCCGAGAAGTGATCCAGGTGCAGGCCCAGTGGCTCCTCGACGCGGGCGGGGTGCTGATATGCGGGCTTACCGAATTCGAGCTGTTCGAGCTTGGGCCGGGGCGGTTGCGGGTTGAGCGCGGGCACACACATGCCGTCGTAATCGACCAGCATCGGTACATCGCCCACGACCATGATGTTGTCGTGTTGCAGATCGCCGTGCGCGATCTTGGCTTGTTGAATCTCGAGAACCAGCTGCACCCAGGAATCGGCCATGGCCCGAACCGCTGCCAGGTCGGGCGAGCGCTTTTCCATCGCCTCGCGGACCCATTCACCCAGCGATTTCCCCTTCACCCAGGTCATGGTGAGCGTGGGATACCACACATTGCTGACGCGAATTCCTTCGAGTTGATAGTCGAACCGAACCAGCGAGCCCGGCTTCTTCCGGCGTTGTTCCAGTTGATCGAGGTATTCCGAAACGGCTCGGTAGCGCGAGGCGCGTTCTTCGTTGGGGAAGTTGAACAGCTTCAAGGCCACGACACCGCGTGCGCCGGTCATCTTGTAGACGCTGGCAAAGGCCCCCGAGCGTGCGCGCGGCACCCCCATCGGGCTCCGTTCGGCCACACAGTTTCTCAGATACGGATCACGGAATGCCGTATCCGGATTCTGGAGTGCGTCCTTGTAATCCGTTAACGTCGGCCAGCTCGGCATCGTGACGGC
>JBGTAO010000066.1:0-4786 GCA_041749835.1 Gemmata sp.
ATACGTACCGTGCCAGCGGTCCTGGTGGGCAGAAGCGGAACAAGACCAGCTCCGCCGTGCGGATTCGTCATGCTCCCACGGGATTAGTGGTGATCGCCGAAGAAAGCCGATCGCAGCACGAGAACAAAGCCAAAGCTCTGCGGCGGCTATGGCAGGGGCTGTTCCTGCATCTGCGCGATGAACTGCCCACGGCGTCCACGCCAGAATTGCTCGCCGAGCATCCCGATTACGTGGCAGCACGGGGCCGTGATGGCCGACTGAGCCTCTCGGCCAAAAATCCGCGCTTTTGGCCGGCCGTGGGTGTGGTGCTCGATGTGCTCATGGTTGTTGAAGCGCGGGTGGCCGATGCCGCCACGTTGCTCGGGATCTCGACGGGCAACTTGATCGACTTTCTGCAGACCGATCCGAAGGTCTGGCAAGAGGCAAATCGGGTGCGTGCTCTGTTCGGGCACAAGACGCTGCGCTGACGCTACGCCCCCAAAGTTGCACAATGCACCCCGGACGACCAACACGCGGATTGCCACGTGTCCGTGTTCGCTTCACCCAAAAGGAGTTACGCGATGCGATTGCTCTGCTCACTCTTCGTGGCCGGCTGCTTGATCGGCTGCAGTGTCGAATCCGATAAATCCAGCGAAGAAACCAAAACCAACGCCGATGGCTCCACCGTCACGATCAAGACCAAGACGTGGCAACGTGGTGGCAAAAACGGTGGCGAAAAGACCGAAACGACACTGGCGAAAGATGGAAAACTCTCCGTGGTGACCTACGAAAAGAAGGGCGACGATTGGGTGAAGAAAGAGTGATACCGGCGTAAGACACTTCTCAGGGTAGAATGTGGCCGAACGATTGGCGGATGCCGCGCTATCATGGATGAGTGTTTCGGCTGTTTACTTGTCCTCTGACCACTGGCTAGCCCATGCCCGCTCCGGGTTTCTCGTGGATCGATCAGCCCCGCCTGGCTGCCTTGGCGCTGCCGGAGTCGGCCATGGATCTCGAATGGCTCCGGCGGCAAGGTGTCGATGTCCTGGTGTCGCTTACAGAAACGCCCGTTCCGCGGAACTGGGTGAACGACGCGGGTTTGCTGGCCATCAATGTGCCGGTTCCGGACATGGAACCACCAAGTGATCGGCAACTGGATCACATCCTCGACACAATCCGCAAAGCGAACACGCAGCAAATGGGCGTTGCCGTGCATTGCGCGGCCGGGCTGGGCCGTACTGGCACTGTGCTCGCGGCATACTTCGTGGCCACGGGTCTCGCTCCACGCGATGCTTTGGAGAAGGTTCGGGAACTGCGGCCCGGTTCCGTGGAAACGATTGAGCAGGAACGAGCCGTGGAACGGTTCGCGGGGCGTGTCGGTCGCCGCAACACCAGTTGACGATTCCATGAACACCGGGTGAAGAGTCTTTCATCAGTTCTTCGTTTGCCCATCGTGCCCTCGGTATCGACAATACCTCCACTCACCCCACAATTTCCCCACACACGGTTGAGCCATGCGTTCCCACTTTGGCCTGGCAGTCTTTCTCCTTGCGGTGGTCGGTGGGCTGGGTCTCTTTGCCGCGCTGCAACCTCCTAAGGCTATCGTTCAGCACGAACCGGGTCCAATTGCGAAGCCGCGCGTGAAACTCGCTGTGCTCATCGTCTTCGATCAGATGCGGGGCGATTATCCCGAGAAGTGGCAACCGCTCTTCGGCCCGGATGGCTTCGTGCGCTTGCAAACCGATGGCGCGACCTTCACCCGTTGTTACTATCCCTACGGCACCACTTCAACCGGCCCCGGGCATGCTTCAATGCTCACGGGCACCTGCCCGGACCGGCACGGTATCGTGAACAACAACTGGTTCGAGCGGGGCGAAACGGTGTATTGTGCTGGTTCCACTCGCTACGACAGTGTGCCACCACCAGTGAAGCAACCGGACCCGAAAGCCCGCCGGAAAGAAATCGGCTCGCCCGATCGGTTGCTCTCCGAGACGGTGGCCGATGTGCTGAAGCGAGCGCATCCGACCAGCAAGGTGTTCGGGCTGTCGCTCAAGGATCGTTCGGCCATTCTGCCCACCGGCAAACGGCCCGATGGAGCCTACTGGTTCGATGGTCGCTTTGTCACCTCCACCTATTACACCGATCAAGTTCACCCGTGGGTCGAGCGGTTCAACAGTTCCCGCGCAGCCGACAAGTGGTTCGGCAAGGAGTGGAACCATTTCCGCCCCAATGTGGATTACGTGAAGTGGAGTGGACCCGATCAGATGGCCGGCGAGAGCAAGGGCTCGCAAGTGACCACCAAGGACGACCCCGCCCGAGGTTGGGCACAAGGTGTGGTGTTTCCGCACCCGAACACCGGTGGGCGCGACAAGCCCGGCAAGGAGTATTACGAATCGCTGGCGAATTCACCTTACGGTAACGAACTGCTTTGGGAGTTGGCGCGGTCATGCATCGAGGCCGAGCAACTCGGAGCGGACGATGTGCCGGATCTGCTCGTCGTCAGTTTTGCTTCGAACGATCTGATCGGTCACACCTGGGGCCCCGATTCGCAAGAGGTGCTCGATGTCACGTTGCGCAGCGATGCACTGATGGCGGAGATCCTGCACTACCTGGACGAGAAGGTCGGCCCGGGGCAGTACCTCGTGGGTGTAACCGCCGATCACGGCATCTGCCCGCTGGTGGAAGTGTCGCGTGGCTTGGGGCGCGACGCCCGCCGTGTTGATCCCAAGGATATTCAGAAGGCCGTCAACGAGCACCTGACAACCGTACTGGGGAATCCGGGTGTGCCAGCGGGCACGGCCAAGAAGCCCGCGTGGATTGACGCATTCGCGGCACCCTGGATTCACCTGAACCCCAAGCTTGTGACGGTATCGGGGAAGTCGCCCGCCGAGGTCGCACAGCTCGCCGCGGAGTTCCTGGCGAAACACCCGGACATCGCCCGCGTCTTCACTCGAGCCGACCTGCAAGGCACGTTCCCGGCCAGCGACGTGATCGCCAACCGCTGTCAGCGTGCGTATCACCCCGATCGTTGTGGCGACCTGATTGTGGTGTTGAAGGAATGGTGTCTACCGAGTGCCGCGCTGGGCACCGGGACCACGCACGGTTCACCGTACGATTACGATGCCCACGTTCCGCTGATCCTGTACGGCCCGGGGATTGCCGGGGGAGCGAGCGAAGAGCCCACGACCCCACAAGCACTTGCCGCGATCTTTTCAGAGTGGCTCGGGCTGCCGCGCCCCAATCACGCGGAGTATCCCGTTCCCGTGGCGCTGGAACCGAAGTGAGCGTGGTGCAGGGCGAGCGAAGAAGCGGTCGGGACGACCGCGGTCCCAGGTGAGCTTTGGCGATCGGTGTTTGCCCTGGGACCGCGGTCCCAGGGTGAGCTTTGGCGAGCGTGGTGCAGGGCGAGCGGAGGGCGTCAGCCCTCCGGTTCCTGCACAAGAGCGGTCGGGACGACCGCGGTCCCAGGGGAAAGCCTGGGGCGTGGTTATCCTGGGACCGCGGGCTTCTAGCCCGCTCTTCGGCATCAGCACAGGAGCGGTCGGGACGACCGCGGTTCCAGGGGGAGCTCTGGCGCGTGGTGTGCGTGAGCACCCCAGGTGTTGCTTGTATCGCTGTGGGCTCACCAGAGCGTGCGGCGGGTCGCTTTCAGGTAATCCGGTGGCGGCGGCGGAATCTCGCGGTGGAACGTGACTTTGTATAGCACCCGCCGCTCCGTGGGGTGCTTCTCACTTCGCGTCAAGCGGCTCTCACGCACGGCCTCCACATTGCCAACCATGGCCAGAATCGGTTCGTCCATACGTCGGGTCAGAATGTAGGCGTGGTTGGTCCCGGCACGCTCGGCGAGTTGCCACGGGTCGCGAATGAGCACACCGGGCCGCGGGCTGTGGTACAACACCCAGAACGTTTCCAGTGGCGCGGTCCAATCATATTGAACGAACACCTGATCCTCGGCCGGGATCAGTGCGGATGCTTCCCGAAGTAATGCAGCATCGTCGATGTACTTGTCCAAGTGGGTGGCCTGGTAGGGTGTCCAGGCGGCGTAGGTCGCGGTGATCACGGCCACGATCCCGAGCAACGCCTTCCGTGGGCTGGGGCTGAAGAGCGAGCGGGCCAGCACAAACGCGGCCACCGGGATGAATGCACCCACCGCGAGCACGACCGGCATACCACCGGGAACTTTGTTGGCGTACGCAATCAGTGCGAAGGTTGCCAGCAGCCCGCAGCTCGCCGCAGGGAGTAAAGGCTCCTGGGCCCAGCTCGGGAATCGATCGCGGCAGAACTCCCAAACCCGCCGAGCGCCAATCACAGAGAAGATCGCCCACGGGCCAATGCACTGCAGTAGGTAGTGGTGGTGCTTTCCGTCCGAGAGCGAGAATACCGCTGGCGGCACGATCGCCCAGCACCACAGGAAGCGTTCCGGCCCAGCCCCCGTAAACGCTGCTTTGCGTGTGACCCACAACCCCACGAGTGCCGGCAGCGTCCACGGCAGAATGACGTAAGGCACGAAGGCGGCGTAGTACCACCACGGTTCGCGCAGGTAGCCCTGGTTCAAGCGCCCGAAGTAGTGTTCCTTCCACAGTTGCAGAATCTCGGGGTGTCGGCCAATCACAATCGCCGGCCAGGCCAACGCCACCACTGCGGCGATCAGCCAGCCCCAGAGCCAGACATAGCGGCGCATCTGCTGCCAGGAATGGTTCCACAGCAAATAGCCCATCACCGGCAGCACAGCCATGGCGGTTCCGAAGATCAAACCCTTGGCGAGGTTGGTGGCTCCGACCAGGGCGAAGAACGCCGCGATCAGCCA
>JBGTAO010000067.1:0-3103 GCA_041749835.1 Gemmata sp.
CGAAGAAGAAGCCCGCGAAGGTGTGGAAACCAGCAGCGGATCACCCCTGGCGTAAGCGTGTGGTAAGCTGATCGAAGACCCCCGAGAGGAGGACATTTCTATCGGGGACAAATTGCGGACATTTCTATCGGGGCCTGACACACCTGGGGTTGAAGCATTGCCGACTGCGCCGCCATGACGGAAGATAGAGTTCACCTGGTACCGAGGCGAACCGTGACACGACGTGCCTTCTCCCTGATCGAACTTCTTGTTGTGCTGGCGATCATCGCCACGTTGATCGGCTTGTTGCTGCCCGCGGTCCAGAAGGTGCGTTCGGCGGCGCGACGTATCCAGGACCAGAACAATCTGAAACAACTGGGGCTGGCCGTTCACAATTACGTCTCGGACCACGAGAATGTGCTCCCGCCGGCTCGCACCTTCGAAGACGGCAACGTGCGCTGGTGGTTCGCACTCTGCTCACCCACGGGCGACATCATCGACTTTCGGCAGGGACACTTGCTGCCCTACCTGGAGAACAACTCGCGTGCTCTGCAGGGGCCGGCACAAGCGCCGGGAAAGGTGTATCTGACGTACGAGGGCGGCAGCGGCGGCTACGGGTACAACTACCGCTATCTGGCCCCCATTCGAACGGTCAATGGTGTCGAAGTCTGGAGCAAGACGAAGATCGATCACATCAGCAGCACGAGCCAGACCGTCTGTTTCGTCACCGCTGCGGGAACCTCGACAAACTCGCCGCTGACCGGCGGACCCGGATTGATGGAAGTGCCGGTCGCGGAACCACCCAGCCAGCAATTCCCGAGTGTGCACCACCGTTTTCATGGGGGAATCGCCAACGTCGTCTTTCTGGATGGGCACGTGGAAGCTCGGACCGATCGCACGCGTAATCCGCCAGCGTCCACAGATTCACTTGGCATTCTCCAGTTGCGGGACAAGGAAGATCTGTACGATCTGGGGACAACCGATGAACTCTGGGATCGCAACTGACACTGTGGCGACCGGACTTGGAACCGCTCCCGAGCCGAGTCTTCGCTAACCGTTTCGTGCATCGCTTGCTAACATTTCCTTGCGCCCACCTCGCCCATCCCAAGTGTTCTTTCAGGAGCGTTCATCATGCTGACCCGCCGCGACCTGCTCCGTTCCAGCGCCGTCGGAGCCGTGAGCCTGGCTATACCCTCGCTCACATATGCTCGGCAGCCGGCCAAGGGGTTCACGCTACCCAAGCTACCATACGCCTACGATGCACTGGAGCCGAGCATCGACGCCGAGACGATGACGATCCACTACACCAAGCACCACCAGGCGTATGTCGATAACCTGAACAAGGCACTGACGGCAGAAGCACCCGAGTGGTTGAGCAAGGATATCGTTGAAGTCGTTCGCGATTACAAGAAGCTTCCCGAGAAGATTCAGACGGCCGTTCGGAACAACGGCGGCGGGCACCTGAACCACACGTGGTTCTGGCAGATGATGGCCAAGCCCAAGAGCACTACCCCCAGCCCCGCATTAGCTAAAGCCATCAACGACAGCTTTGGCAGCATGGACGGGTTCAAGAAGGCGTTCGCGGCCGCCGGGCTCGGGCAGTTCGGTAGCGGTTGGGCCTGGCTCGTGATCGGCAAGGACAAGCCACTCGCCATCGTCAAAACGGCGAACCAGGATAACCCCGTGACCGACGGATACACGGTGCTGCTGGGCTGCGATGTGTGGGAGCACGCCTACTACCTGAAGTACCGCAACCTGCGGGCCAAGTATCTGGAAGCGTGGTTCGATGTGGTGAATTGGGACTTCGTGAATGAGTTGTACGCAATGGCCACGAAGAAGTGATTACGTGGCCGGCACCGCTCGGCGAGCCCAGCGTAACTTGGCCGATCGGGACCGCGGGTTCGCTCGGCGCTCGTCAAAGGTCGGGCGGATCGCATCCGGCGTGACCACATCGTAGATGCCAGCCCGCAAGCCATCACGGAAGGCCGCTTTCACCAGGCGGTCTTCCCCACTGTGGAAGCTGATAATCGCTGCAGTGGTGCCCGGTTTGAGAATGTCGGGGAGCACTCGGAGCAGGTGAGTCAGGCTCGCCAGTTCGCGGTTCACCAGAATCCGCAGTGTCTGGAATACCCGGGTCACCGGAGCCAGCAACTGCTTTCGTTCCGGTGGAGCACCCGGCCCCCGCAGCACCTGCACCGGGGCGGCACACTCGATCAATGCTCGCAACTCTTTCGTCCGTTCGATGGGCTGAGTCTTGCGCTGCTCGACAATCGCGTTTGCAATGATCGCCGCACGGGGTTCATCACCCAACTCGTGAAACGCCGTCGTCAACTCCTCGGCTGATAGCGTGGCGAGTAAATCGGCCGCGGTCCGGCCCCGCGTGGGGTCCATGCGCATATCGAGTGGGCCATCACGCATGAAGGAGAAGCCACGGTCGCGATCGTCCACCTGCATACTCGACATCCCGAGATCGGCCAGCAATCCGTCGATCTGTGGAGCCCCCTCGATCGCCAGCACGGTCACCAACCCGGCGAAGTTGGAGTGATGCAGAGCAAACAATCCCCCTTGCCCTTCCAGCTTCGCCCGGGCCGGTTCCAGGTTACCGGGATCGAGGTCGGTGGCGATCAGGACGCCGTCGGGCGAAATGAGTTTGAGGAGTTCCAGCGAGTGGCCAGCGAAACCGAGGGTGCAATCGACCAGGGTTTGCCCGGGCTGCGGATTGAGCGCGGCGAGCACTTCGGCCAGGAGCACCGGGTTATGGGCACCAGCCATCGTGGAACGGCGAATGCGTTTGCGCCAGAACGGCCGCTTCTTCTTCTTGGGAGCTTCGTCGGTCATGCGGTCATTGTACGGCGAACTGCAACGACGTGCGGCAATAGGCCCAGGTGACAATGGAGCTAACAGCTACCGCTGGTCAACTGCTTCACTGGGACCGCGGTCGTCCCGACCGCTCGTTTGCTCGCAACCCGAGCAATCACAAACCGCTCGTCATTAGATGCTCGTTTCCCTTCGCTCCAAAAGAGCCGCCACGATGGTGTCGGGATCGTAGACGCAGCCCGCCCAGACGCCGCCGCTCGCGTGCTGCAGTGCCGCCCAGAGCCGCGTATCAGCGGGGAGCCCGGGG
>JBGTAO010000068.1:0-6676 GCA_041749835.1 Gemmata sp.
CACCTTGAGGACATCGCGCTCACGCTGACTCATCTCCACACGGTTCCGGGCTTGTACCTCGATCATCTCGCGTCCCCTCGGCCTGAGCGAAGAGGACACTTCTATCGAGTTAACACCGGACATTTCTATCGGGGTTCAACAATCCGAATCGAACACCCGTGGGACAAAGTAACTGCTTGGTCCAACCGTGTTTCTCGTTGAAGGGTTTGGGCAAATCGGCTAGGTGTAAGAGTGTGCGATAAGAGTGCGCGTGTGCGTGAACATTCCTCTTCCAACGGGCACGACCACATGATTCGTCTGGAATCTCCTCGCCCCGCCCGCTTCTGCGATGGCTTCTCGCGCCGCGACTTTCTCCACGCAGGTGCGATTGCTCCGCTGGGGCTCACACTGGTCAACTGGAATCGGGCCAAGGGTGATGCGCGCCCGGATCGTGACATGAATTGCATCATGCTATTCCTTGTCGGCGGCCCCAGCCAACTGGATACGTGGGACCCCAAGCCGCAAGCACCTGCGGAGGTCCGTGGGCCGTTCTCCGCCGTCAAAACCAACACAGTCGGTATCCAGATCAGCGAAATCTTTCCCAAGCTTGCCCAGCACACCGACAAGTATTCGATTCTGCGCTCGGTCTATCACACCGCGGCTGCCGTCCACGATACTGGCCACCAGATGATGCAGACCGGGCGGTTGTTCACGGGTGGGGTGGAACATCCGCACGTCGGTTGTGCCCTGGGTTACCTAAAGGGTGGTCGTGGCGAGGTTCCGCCGCACGTGTTGCTACCGCGACCGATCGGTCGAACGGGCGGCAATCTCCCGCACGGTCACACGGCCGGGTATCTGGGCCGCAGCCATGACCCGTTCATCCTCAATGCGGACCCGAATGCACCCGGCTTCAAAGTCCCTGATTTGCTCCCGCCCGATTACATCACGGGTATCCGGGCCGAGCGTCGCCAGAAACTCCGCGATGCCGTGGATGGTGCCACTGCTGCGTTTGAAGCCAACGCCGCTTCCAAGCAACTGGACGAGAATTTCAACCTTGCTTATCGCTTGATGTCGTCAGCAAAAGCACGCGATGCCTTCGCACTCGAAAAGGAACCCGACAAGGCGCGCGACCGCTACGGCCGTACACGCTTCGGGCAATCCTGCCTGATGGCACGCCGCTTGATCGAAGCCGGTGTCCGGTTTGTCACGGTCAACATGTTTGAAACCGTATTCGATGAAGTGACCTGGGATATCCACGGCTCACGCCCCTTCACCGACATTCAACAGATGTCCAAAGAGGTGGCTCCCAACTTCGATAACGCTTTCTCGGCACTCCTGGATGACCTCAACGAACGCGGGTTACTCGCCACAACCATGGTCGTGGCTCTCGGGGAGTTCGGTCGCACACCCAAGATCAACCCTGCGGGCGGCCGCGACCATCACCCCGGCGTGTGGTCAATGCTCATGGGTGGAGGACCGCTGCACGGCGGACGGATCGTTGGGGAATCCGACGAACTCGCTTTTGCCCCGAAGACTCGCCCCATCACACCCGGCGAAGTCGCTGCGACCATCTACAAGGGGCTCGGCCTCGATCCGCACCAGGAACTTCCCGGGCCGCAAAACCGACCGATGCCGCTCGTCGATTATGCCGTGAAGCCGATCAATGAACTGTTCTGAACGAACCACCACAGGCAGCTCGTTATGCACCTTCGATTCCTGATTGGTAGTCTCGTTGTGGCACTCGCTCAGCCGGCCACAGCGGGTGAACTCCGTATCTACCCGGATCAGTTTACCCTGAGCCCGCGTCAACCCCGGATTCAACTCCTAGTGGTCGAGCAACACAATGGTCGAGTGATGCGGGATCACCCGGTGGCGGAGTATCAGTCGTCCGCAAAAGCTGTGGCTCGGGTGACACCGAAGGGGGAGGTGATCGCCACGGGCAACGGAGAAGCCACGATCACGGCTCGGGTTGCGGGTAGCACCGCAACGACACGATTGATTGTGGAAGGGTTGGAAAAGCCCGTAACCTGGAGTTTCCAGAACCACGTAGTTCCCGTGCTGACTCGCGCGGGGTGCAACTCGGGAGCCTGCCATGGTGCACTAGCTGGTAAAGGTGGTCTCAAGCTTTCACTGCGGGGCTTCGATATCGAGTCGGACTGGTTCGTACTCACCCGGCAGGCATTGGGACGCCGAATCGACCCAAACAACCCAGCCGCCAGCCTGATGCTTCGGAAGGCCGCACGCCAGATCCCACACGGAGGTGGTGCCCGCATCTCAGAAGGCGACGAGCACCACACGATGCTACTGGAGTGGATTCAAGCCGGCGCACCCGGGCCTCAAACGGGAACACCTGAGTTGCAGACCCTCGAAGTCTTTCCGCAAGCGGCACTCCTGAAAACGAAAGACACACTGCGGCTGAAGACGATCGCCATCTACTCGGATGGTACCCGCCGAGATGTGACTGACCTGGCGAAATACCAATCGAGCGAAGAACTCGTGGCCTCGGTCTCTGAGGATGCGCTCGCAACGGTGGTAGGGAATGGCGAAGCATCCATCATCGTTAACTTTGGATCGCGAGTTGCCTCGGCCACGCTCACGTCACCGTTCACCGGTACGTTCGATCCCGCGCTCTGGAAGCAATCTCCGCGCAACAACTTCGTCGATGATCACATTCTGAAGAAGCTGGAATTGCTGCGAATTCCTCCTTCGCCGAACGGCAGTGACACGGAATTCATTCGTAGAATCTATCTCGATATGTGCGGGATAATACCCCCGCTGGATGATGTCGCGAAGTTCCTCGCCAATCCCGATACGAAGAAACGTGAGCAGTTAGTCGAGGAACTCCTGAAGCACCCAGCGTTCGTGGATTATTGGGCGTATCGTTGGTCGGAGCTCTTCTTGGTCTCGAGCCGGAAGCTCCCTCAATCGGCCATGTGGGCGTTCTACCAGAAGCTCCGACAATCTGTGGCCGACAACCAACCGTGGGATCGCTTGGCCCGCGAGATTCTCACGGCATCGGGTAGCTCACTCCGTTCGGGCGGCGGCAACTTCTATTTGCTCCACAAGGATGTAAGCGACCTGGCCGAGACGACCGCCATTACCTTCCTGGGAACATCGCTGGGTTGTGCCAAGTGCCACAATCACCCTCTGGAGAAATGGACCCAGGATCAGTATTGGGCGTTTGCAAATCTCTTCAGCCGAGTGAGCCTCAAGAATGGCGATCGCCCGGGCGAAGTGTTCGTGCAATCACGACTCGATGGCGATGCCCTTCACCTGCGGCGTGGCATCGCGTTACCCCCCACACCGCTCGATGGTCTACCACTTGCGTTGGGTTCCACACAGGACCGTCGCTCTTACCTTGCCGACTGGATTACGGCTCCGGAGAACCCGTACTTCGCACGGGCGATCGTCAATCGGGTCTGGCGCAATTACATGGGGCGGGGGCTGGTGGAAGCGGAGGACGACCTGCGAGTCTCGAATCCTCCCAGCAATGGGGCGTTGCTCGACGCACTCGCCGAAGACTTCATCAAGCACAACTACGATTTGAAGCACCTGATGCGCACAATCGTGCGATCTGCCGCTTACCAGCGCTCCGCAACACCGCTGGCCACCAATGCGGCGGATGATCGCTTCTACTCGCACTATCTCGTACGCAGACTCTCTGCAGAAGTGATCCTGGATGCGTATTCCGATTTCACCCAGGTTCCAACACCGTTTGTGAAGCTCCAATCTGCAGCGGGTGATTCGGCGACACCGACAAGCCAATACCCCAGCGGCACCCGCGCGATCCAGTTGCCCGATTCGCTACTTCAATCGCGTTTTCTCGAAGCATTCGGGCGAGCGGAGCGGGTTGCGACCTGTGCCTGCGAACGCACAACTGATGCGAGCGTGGGCCAGGCGCTGCACCTCAATAATGGCGAGACGCTAAACCAGAAGCTCCGGAGTGCTTCGTCGATCATCTCGAAATGGGTAGCAGCGGATGGACTCTCGAATGCGGAAATCGTGGAGCGGGTTTACCAGTTGGCACTGACCCGAAGCCCAAATGCGAACGAGCGCAAGCGCATGCTGGCAATTCTCGATGAAGCGGGTCAGGCCGATCCCAAGCTTCGCCGGGAGGTAGTGGAAGACTTCGTGTGGGCTGTGCTGACCGGCCGCGAATTCTTGTTCAACCGCTAATTCAATTTCGATCACCCCGCCGTTACACCTGGGTGTCATTCGTCATGTTGCGATTCTGCTTGCTGGCATTGCTCGTACTGTGGCCAAACCAGGCTTCTAGTGCCCAACACCCTGCGGTCACGGCTGTGGCTTACCATCCGAAGGGGAACTTCGTTGCTCTCGGAACGAATGGGCAGGTGCGGCTCTTCGACACCAAAACGGGGGCACCGGTTGGCAATGTGCTGGCAGTCCAAGGACGTGTGACAGCACTCGCGATTGACCCCAACGGGCGATGGCTTGCGGTTGCAGCAGGCGAACCGGGACAATCCGGTGAGGTTTCTGTCTTTGCGCTGGATGCCGCGGAACAGGCGAAGCCCACGGTGCAACTTCGGTTTCAGGGCCACAAAGATTCCGTGTTGAGTATGAGCATCTCTCCCAATGGCCGTTTACTGGCAACTGCGGGCTACGATCGTCTGATTCAACTCTGGGAACTTCCCGCCACAGTACCCACCAAACCCAGCACCAACACAACCCCGCTGCGGACGCTCAAGGACCATAGCGATGCGGTCTATTCCGTTTCGTTCCACCTCAATAGCCAGTTGCTGGCATCGGGAAGCGCGGATCGAGCCGTAAAGGTCTGGGACGCTTCAACTGGGAAGCGTCTGTATACCCTGAGCGACCCAACCGATTGGGTCTACAGTGTCGCCTGGAGTCCGGATGGCAGCGAACTCGTTGCTGGTGGCATCGATCGCTCGATCCGGGTCTGGACAGCAAACGCGGATCACGGGCGTTTGAAGGCATCCGCCTTTGCTCACGAACAAGCCGTTTGGCGACTGGCTTACAGCGCTGATGGCAAAACGCTTTACAGTCTGGGCGAAGATCGCATCATCAAGTCCTGGGATACCGCCAAGCTCAGTGAACGCAAGGTCTTTCCCCAGCAACCCGATCACGTACTCGATTTCGCAGTTCAACCCGGGGGCAAAGAACTGACACTGGGCCGCTTCGATGGTGTCGCAATGCAAGTGGAGGCCACCAGTGGGAAGACGCTGCTCCAACTGCTGCCGCGAAAACCCACCCCCCCTGCTCCCGCCACGATCTCCCCTGCAGGAGTGCCAACCGGACAAACGAGCATAGTCACGATTTCGGGCAATGATTTGGACCAGACGAACCGAGTGGTTTGTACGCTCGACACCATCAAGACGCGGATTGTAGGCAAAACGGCGACCTCGCTCTCGGTCGAAGTCGTCGTGCCCCCGAGCACTATTGGAAGTGTCGTGCAATTCAAACTCGCTGGCGAAGCTGGTGAAGCGAAGCCGATTGCACTCGCTCTGGATCGCAACCCCGCAGTTCAAAAGACCGCCAATAACCTCACGAACCGTGACAGCCAACCCGTGAAGTTACCTGCGACCTTCACCGGAGTCATTTCACGTGCTGGTGAAATCGACACGTTTCCGTTCACAGCCGCAGCGGGTCAAGAGTTGGGTGTTCAAGTGGTGGCCGCGGAACTCGGATCAAAGCTCGAGTCGCAGCTCACGCTCACCAATTCCCAAGGACAGTTACTCGCCGAAGGTACAAGCTCCCTGGGCTTTGTCATCCCTACCGCAGGGGACTACACGCTTCAGATCCGCGACCGCGAGTATCGTGGTGGCCCCGACTATTCGTATCGGCTGCACCTGGGCGACATCCCGGTGATCACCAGTTGCTTTCCGCTCGCCGGGCGACGCGGTACGACCACGTCGGTTCACCTTGAAGGGGTCAACCTGGGGCCGGCTGCCGCACGCATCGCGACGATCCGCATCCCGATCGAGGCACCTGTTGGGTCTCGACTTCCAGTCACGGCCTTGCAACCCGCAATAGGGAAGCACTCCTTGGTGGTCAGCGACTTGAGCGCAGTCGTGGTGGATCCCTCTGCGGGTGCAGAAGTACGTGTACCGGGATGCGCGGATGGTGTCATTCTGAAGCCGGATGAATCACAACTGATCCGGTTTGCGGCCAAACGTAGCGAGCCAATGATTGTTGATGTCCTGGCCCGGCGAGCGGGTTCACCGTTGGATTCGCTGATCGAGATTCTGGATAGTGCGGGGCAACCCGTGCCGCGTGCCCTGCTCCGTTCCACCGCCAAGGCCTACACCGCCTTCCGTGATCACGATTCGACCAACCCTGGCATTCGACTGGAAACTTGGAACGAATTGGCGATCGACGATTACCTGTACTCGGGTGGCGAACTCATGCGGATTGTGGCGCTACCCAAAGGCCCCGATGATGATTGTCAGTTCTACCAGCTCGGTGGGCGTCGGGTCGGTTATTTGGGAACGACGCCGTCGTACCACAGCCAGGGTACAACGCTCTACAAAGTGGAGATCCACGCGCCGGGTGCAGCACGACCGACCAACGGCCTCCCAACATTTTCGCTCGATTACCGTAACGATGATGGCCCACCCGAGAGCGACAAAGATTCGTACTTGCTCTTTGATCCACCCGCCAACGGAACCTATCAGGTACGCGTGCGTGATGCACATGGAACGGGGAGCCCGAGGCATGC
>JBGTAO010000069.1:0-4523 GCA_041749835.1 Gemmata sp.
CCACCCTGCAACCTGCCATTGCCTGGTTCCAACAATCTGGCTATGCGCCGGTTTTAGTGAATTAACAAGTTTCCTAACCACGCTCCAATCACATGACATGGGACAAGGATGTAACATGACTCAGCCCTTCTGCTACGCGGAACCGCTCAGCATCGGGACTCAGAAAGACTGCTTCTTCTACCACAAGATCGAGCTCCCCGGCGTGGGTGAAGTCGGCGAACAGTGGGATCTTCGCTCGTCGATCAACGATTACCTGGGTGCCTTCGACTTTCGCGGTAAGCGAGTTCTGGACGTTGGCACTGCGTCTGGCTTCTTGACGTTTGAGATGGAGAAGCGTGGTGGCGATGTGGTGTCGTTCGACATGCAGGACGGTGCCCAGTGGGATATCGTGCCGCATGTGAGCATTCAGCCCGAACTGGACAAGATCCTGAATGGGTGCAGCGTGGTGCACCAACGCCTCAAGAATGCGTACTGGTTCAGTCACCAGCGACTTGGATCAAAGGCTCGCGCGTTTTACGGGGACATCTACGATCTGCCGGGTGGACTGGGCGAATTCGATGTAGCCATGTTTGGAATGATCCTGGGTCACCTGCGCGATCCGTTCCAGGCACTGTACTCGGCCTCACGCTTAGTGCGTGACACGATCATCATCACGAATCAGATGATGGACACACCTGAGCCGATCGGGAACTTCATGCCCACTCGTGCGAACGGTGAACGCATGGCGTGGTGGAGCTTGTCCCGGGGTTGCCTGACGCAAATGCTTGAAATTCTCGGGTTCAAGGTGCAAGCCACTCGGGCGAGCAAGCCGCTCTGTATCGTTGAGGGTCGCACAAGGCCTGAGCCGTGCATTTCGCTGATTGCCAAGCGATTTGCAGGAAGTGTCTGTCTGTCCGGATCGGCACGAGGCAAGCGGCGCGCTGCTGCCTGATGTCGTCTATGCGAGCGTGACGTGGGCTCAACGACACGTCACGCGTTTTGCTTCGGATAGCCCATGACAAGATTGGAAGTGAGGCGTCGAACACCTGATATCGATTCAGTTATTCCCGGCACTGTTCCCGCTGGACACACTTTCGCATTGCCACGATAATCGGCCGGGAAGCCTCGCAACGCGACAACATCTCGAGACGCTTGACGATGACGCTCGTCGGACAGCCACCCCCTTCACCGGCTCTGCAGCATGGGTTCGAGCTAGTGGCCCAGGGGAAAACTGTTGAGGCCGAGGACCTGTTGCGGGCCGCCGCCAAGAAAATCAAAGCGCAACATGGCTCGGGGTCGCATCCGTTGGCGCTGGCCTACGGGGAACTAGGACGCCTGTACCTCCGCATGGGAAAGGCCCAGAAAGCCGCCCGTGCTTTCGAGCATGCCGCCAAGAGCTTCACGCCAAGCGATCCGCAACAGCAACGCGATCTCCTGGCCCTGCGCTGTGGCCTGGGGGCCGCGCTGGGGAAGCTGGGGTGGTATCCCGAGGCCATTCCCCTCCTGCGACAATGCGTGACCGATGCCCGCAAACTCGCAGGCGAAACCTCCGCGTTGGCGATGGTGGCCCAAGTGCCCCTGGCCGATGTCTTGCTGAAAAGCGGTGCTACCGACGAAGCGGCCGTGCTGGCTCATCAAGCTTACGATGCGCTCTGGCGTCTGGGCGATCCGCTCTTCACGGCCACGGTCGGCACGCGCGCCGAGATCCTCAAGGCAATGGGTGAAGCCGGCAACCCCTTTGTGGAGTTGGACGAACTGCCCGAAGAGTACATTAGCTCGGCCATTACCAATGCGCTCTCCCGAATGGGGCAGGGCGACCCGGAACAAGTCCGGGCGATGCTGGCCGATCTGCTACAGTTCGTTGAAGGCAAATACGGCGATGGCCATCCGCTGACTTGCGATGCAATTGCAGCCGTGGCCCATCATGAGCGAACGATGGGAGCCGCTGGCGACGAGACCGTTCGTCGGAAGGCGGTGCGTCGCTCGATCTGGTCTTTCGCGGTTCGACGACTGCCGGACGATCTCTTGGCGAATCTGGATGTGGCGTTCGAGCCTGATGGCGATATCCGCGTAACACCTCAGTTGGCCCGCCAACCCGACGAAACCGAAGCGGCCCAGCTTGATACGGTGCTACGAGAAGCGGTGGCTGATTTGGCTTCTCGCCCCCGCGTTCGGTCCGAATGAGCCTCAACAGTGTTTGAGAGATTGTCGCCAGGGAGGGGCATTCCTGAACCAACACGAGGTGCATCATGCGCTCGGTCTTCCTCGCGGTGGTTGTGGTACTGTTCGTTCCTGTTGCCGCGACTGCGGATGATCTGCCCCGTCGCATGCTCCTGGTCCACGTGGGCGACCCGCTCTATCTGAACCCACTCGCGACACAAGCACCGGGCGGACCCGACCGCGTTCGCCACACCGCCGTTCGCCTCGCCGTAGCGCTGGGTGTTCCCACGCACCCCACTCGGGGGCAACTCTTCGTGCTTTCGGGACAGACCACTTCGCCCAACGATCCGCTTCCGTTCAAATCCGTTGTCGCGGCTGCCATGCGGAACTTCTGCGAATCGAGCCGAGCCCAGGATCGCCTCGTGCTGATCTTCTCGGGACATGTGGTGGAGGTTGATGGCAAAGCCTACTTTGTTCCGCTTGAAGGCGACCCTACCGAACCCGCGACACTTGTGCCCGTGGCAGACGTGTACGAACAGTTCGGGAAGTGCAAGGCCACCCAGAAGGTGATCATCTGGGATGTCTGTCGGCGCAATCCCGAGGTTGTCGCCATTCGGCCCACGACAGTACCGCTGAGTGCCAAGCTGGCCAGCGCCCTGGCCGAGGTGCCCGCAGGAATTCAGGTGGTCCTCCCGTGCAGTCCGGCGGAATCCGCGATCGAGTACACCGTTCCTCGGGGCGATGCAGGCTTGTATGCCGGGAGTGCGTTGCTGGAGTCGCTGCGGAAAGCGGCCGAGGTGCGGTTGGCCCAGCATCCCCACACGCCCGCCGACGCGATACCGATTGCCGAAATCATGCCCGTAACGCAGAAGTATGTTGCATCGGCAGCCACCGCGTTCGACACCAAGCAAACACCGAAACTGTTCGGTGGGGTGCCGGTCAAGCTGGTGGCCCCTGATCCCCGTGAAGCACCGGCCCGGCGAGTGGAGTTCCCCGCATTCAAGGTGGTCCAAAGTGCCGATGTGCTCGCGATCCTGGAAGAGCTGGCGTTACCCTCACTCGGGCAACAGGCGAAGGTGGAAACCCTTCCGCCGCTCCCCTTCGATGAAGCCCGGCTCAAGCGGTACGCCTCGGATGTGACGCTCGAACAGGTTCGCAAGAACCCGGAAAAGTACAAACTGCGAATGGCCGTATTGCGGGCACTGCAACAACTGCGTGACACCGATCCGCGTGCGAGCGGCAACCCACAACCCCCCGCCGAGATCACGGCACCCATTACGGAAGCGCAAAAGAAGCTCGTGCTCGCGGCGCTCGACCCTATCGCACATGCCATCGCGATTCTGGAACTCGAACAGGATGCGCTGGAAGACGTGCAGCATCTGCGCCCCACAGAAACGAATCGCTGGCAAGCCCATTACGATTACACACGGTCGCAACTTCAACTCCGTCTGGCCGCACTGAACGAGTACAACTATCGCCTTGCGCAGGTTCGGACCGACAGCTTGCCGATGTTGCCCGCGGGAAGCCGGGGCTGGCAATTGGTTCCCACCGACACGAGCCGCAGCCGCAAGGATGTTCAACTGATGGCCAACCAAGCGATCATGGCCCTGAAGTATGTGATCACGGCGAACCCGGGGACACCGTGGGAGGTGCTGGCCAAGCGTGCCCTCCTCACCCCGCCCGGGCTGAAGTGGGAGCCCATCAGCCGCTGAACCCAATCCCGACTTCCCGGAAAGCGATGTCGGGGGCTGCCGCACCCTGGCGACTCACTTACAATCTCGGCACGTCAACCATTCCCATTCTCCCGGGGGTTCTCTCGTGCCAACGAACGCACCGCTCAATCGGAAACTGCGCATGGGCCTCATCGGTGGAGGTCAGGGCTCCTTCATCGGTCGAGTTCATGCCACCGCCGCCGTGCTCGATAACCGTGCGGCACTTGTTGCGGGCGCGCTCTCCTCCGATCCGGCCAAGGCCAAGGCCAGCGCACCCGACTACGACATTCCCGCCGATCGTGCTTATACCAGCTTTCAAGAAATGGCCGCGGCCGAGAAGAAGCGGCCCGACCCCGTTGATTTCGTCAGCATTGCGACGCCCAACCACACGCACTTCGAGATCGCCAAGGCGTTCACGGAAGCCGGCTACAACGTGATCTGTGACAAGCCGCTGACATTCGATTTGGCCCAGGCCGAGGAACTACTGCACATTGTCGAAAAGAGCGGCGTCGTGTTCGCCGTCACGCACAACTACACCGGCTACCCACTGGTGCGGCAAGCTCGCGAGATGGTGCTCAACGGTGAACTCGGCGAGATCAACGCCATTCGCAGCAATTACATTCAGGGCTGGCTGCGCACTCGCCTAGAAAGCGATAACCAGAAGCAAGCCAA
>JBGTAO010000070.1:0-5247 GCA_041749835.1 Gemmata sp.
GCCGGGGTTTCTCCGGCCCGCGAGTCTTTCACACAGCATCTCTCTCATCGGAGTACCCATGCGACTGGCGACCATTCTCGCAGCACTGTGCTGTTTCACACTCTTGGGCTGCGGTAGCAAAGTCGAACTACGCGAGGAACCGGTTGAAATCCAGGGCACAGTGAAGTTGCCCGGGAACACTTCGCCGAAAGGTCTGACGATCACGTTTGCGCCACAACAGAACACCCCGCCAGCGGGAGTGAAGCTGGATTCGGACGGCAAGTTCACGCTCAAGATTCATCCGGGCGAGTACATCGTGTACTTCCTTGATGAAGCGAACACTGCGGTTCCGACCTACAAGACCATTCCCGAGTCTTACCGGACACCGCAACAACAAAATCTGATTACCGTCGAAGCTGGTAAAGATGTTGCGATCGATGTGAAGTGACAGCAGCACTCCCGACATTGATCAAACTCCGCCAAACCGCACGGCATCGCCGAAGCGCTCGCGGAGCAACTCCAACCCGCTCCGTGAAATCGGGTTGAACGACACATCCAGTTCACGGAGCCGGCACTCCAGATTCTGCGCCAACTGGGCCGCTCCCTCATCCGTGATCGCGCACCCCCGTAACCGGAGCACTTGCAATGCACTGGTGAAGGGGCTCCAGGTGATGAGATCCACTGCCGAGTCGCCCAGATTGCGATTGGACAAATCGAGGCCCGCCAGCCGTCCCATCAGCGGATGATGCATCAGGCGGATAAACTCCGACGATGTGGTTTGCGTGATCCGGAGTTCCCGAACTGGCACACGCGCGAACAGTGCTTCAGCGCGAAGTTGGAACCACGTGGCTGGCATCCAGACAATCTCGACGAACCCACGGCGGAATTGCCCGTGGGTTTCGCTACTCTGCAGTGGCCCCTGCTCTTGGCGGAGCGGGGCCAGCCACTCGTCGCCGTAAGCTGCCAGCAATGCCTTCTCGCGGGCACGAATCTCGAAGACCACCGGGGGCTGCCATGGAGAAGCTTCATGGGCTTTCATCTGGGAGATCTGGCACTGAAGGCGGATGAACTCGGCACGTTCGGGCTGATGGTTCTCGTCGAGCCAGTCGGCGTAAACCAGGCGCGGGGTATCGTCTTCTGGGGTGGCCAGGATCGCTGCGTGAAGGGCATCACCGTCGGTCATACTGGTCCCGAAAACCAATGTGCGAGCCGGGCGGGTGGCCGCTTCCAGGTTCGCCGGTGGGGGAGTATCGCTCTTTCCCATCCTACCCGTTCGGCACAACCGTGTAGGGAATTTCTGTTCCCTTGCAGTTGACGGCTTTCTCCTGGATACCTATCGCGATACGATTGAAGCATGAACGAATGGCACCTGGCCCGTGGCTATCGCTATGCGGGCATCGTTAGCGGCTTGCGAAGTGAACTGAACCGCCGGGATCTGGCCGTGGTGATCAGCGATCGCCCGGCCACCGCCGTCGGCGTCTTCACGCAGAATCGGATCTGTGCCGCTCCTGTCCAGATTAGTCGTGCTCGATTGCCGTGCGGTGATGCTCGGGCGATCGTCGTTTGCTCGGGAAACGCCAATGCCTGTACTGGCGAGCAGGGTCTGGCCGACGCTCGGCGAATGACCGCAATTGTTGCCCAAGAACTCGGGTGTCCGCCAGAACAGGTGTTGGTGGCCTCCACCGGCGTGATCGGCCGGCCGCTGCCCATGCCCGTGCTCGAAGCAGGTATCCCGATAGCAGTTCGAGAAGCGGCTGCGGGGCGCGAAGCGTTTCAGCATGCTGCTCAGGCGATTCTCACAACCGATACCGGCATCAAGATCGCCACTCGTGAGTTCCCCGGTTACACCGTGACCGGGTTCGCCAAGGGTGCGGCGATGATCGGGCCGAATATGGCGACCATGCTGGGCTTCGTGCTGACCGATGCCGCACTGAGCGAACACGATCTGCAGCATTCGCTCAAAGTGGCCACGGAACACAGCTTCAACTGCATCTCAGTGGAAGGCCACACGAGCACCAACGATACCGTCTTCCTGCTGGCAAACGGCGAGGGATCACCGCTGTCCGGGCCAGAGTTAGCGCAGTTCCAGGACACGATCACCAGCGTCTGCGTGGAACTGGCCCGCAAGATCGCCATCGACGCGGAAGGGGCCGAGCACCTGATCACCATCGAGGTGGAGGGTTGTCGGACCGATGCGGAGGCCAAGCAAGTCGCCAAGACGATTGCCGAAAGCGCACTGGTGAAGACAGCCGTCTATGGGGCCGATCCGAACTGGGGCCGCGTGGTGTCGGCCGCCGGGTATTCGGGAGTGGTCTTCGAAGAGAAAGACCTTTCGCTCTGGATGGGCGACCTGTTGTTGTACCGCAATGGAACACCGTTACCGTTCGATGCGGCCTCGGCGTCGGCCTATCTGAAGCACAACCGCGAGGTTCACTTCAAGCTCCGGTTCACGCTCGGCTCGGGGCGCTGCATGTTTTACACCTGCGACTTGACCACGGAATATGTTCGGCTCAACGCCGATTACACGACTTGAACGCACGGTTGGCTTCCACTCCGGGCTTCCGCGACGACACGAAGAGATTCCCGATGCCAGCGAACGAGATTGGAAGCCCACCGCAGCCCGGCACTCTCCTGGAACTGCACGCTCTCACCCGCACCTTCGGCACATTTACCGCGTTGCACGATATCACACTGACACTCCCACCGGGCCGGATCGGCTTGCTCGGGCCGAACGGCGCGGGCAAGTCGACGCTCCTGAAGATCCTGATGGGTTTGATCTCTCCGAGCAGTGGCCACGGTCGCGTGCTCGATTTGAACCTCGGAGGTGATCGAGATTCAGAAGGGAACTGGCGACTGCGCCGGCTCATTGGCTTCATGCCCGAAGCCGATGCGCTGGTTCCCGGCCTCACGGGTGTTGAATACGTCAGCCTGGCGGGGGAACTGTATGGCATGCCGCGGCGGGAAGCGCAACGCCGAGCACACGAGGTGCTTTCGTACCTGGAACTCGAAGAAGCTCGTTATCGCCGTGTCGAGGAGTATTCCGCAGGGATGAAGCAACGTGCCAAGCTGGCGCAAGCTTTGGTTCACGATCCGCCCGTACTGTTGCTTGATGAACCAACGAGCGGGCTCGACCCGGCCGGGCGCGATGCCATGCTGCGCTTGATCGAGGCGCTGGGTCGGGACCACGGAAAATCGGTGATCCTGTCCACGCATTTGTTGGCGGATGTGGAGGCGGTCTGCGAGCGAGTCGTCATCATGGCGGGGGGCCGGGTGCGTGGGCAGGGTACGGTCAGCGAGTTGTGTGCACGCCGACAGGACCGCTACCGCATCCGGGTGCAGGGCGAGCACGCCGGGTTCCGCGACGACTTGCTCAGCGAAGGAGTGCATCTGATTGCCGACGAAGGCCAGGGAGAGTGGCGCGTGGCCGTTCCCCGCAATTGGACCAACGTGGCGTTCTTCAAACTCGCCGCGGTCAACAACGTGGTGATTCGCGCACTGGTACCCGACGACGAAACTCTGGAGGAATTGTTCCTCCGCACCGTGGGAAACTGACGCCAAACCAGTTGGGAAGTGTTCGAGCCGCATGATTTCACAAACCGATAACCTGTTGCGGTATCGCCCCTGGCGCGGCACACCCCGGGGGCCACTGTTTGCCAGTCTGGCCATGGCGAGAGTCTCAATGCGGTTGATGCTCCGCCGCCGGCTGCTTTGGGGCCTGTTTGGCCTCGCGCTGCTGATCTTCTTCTTCTTCTTTTACGCTCAGTATCTGGTGGTCTGGATCACCAATCAGCTTTCCACAGAAACGGTGCGGTTCGCGGGTGTGCCCGTGACCGTCAGCAACCTCACGAAGTTCCTCGATCGCCTCGCTCTGAACGGCACCACGCACACCTTCGGCAACTTCATCTGGTTCCAGGGGTATGTGCTGGTCATCGTGCTCGCGTTGGCGGGCTCGGTGCTTGTGGGGAACGACTTCTTTCACGGCAGCCTGCCGTTCTATTTGTCGAAACCGATTGGGCGCTGGCACTACATTCTCGGCAAGTGCCTGGCGATCGGTGCCTTCATCAACCTGCTAGTCACACTCCCGGCCATTGTGCTGTGGATAGAAGCCGGCCTGCTCTACGATTGGCAAACGTATTACCTGGACAACCTCAATCTGTTGCTTGGCGTGTTCGGCTATGCGCTGGTGCTCACGGTCACGTTGAGCTTACTCGTGGTGGCCACGGCGGTGTGGGTGCGGCGAACGGTGCCGCTGGTCATGGTCTGGATGGGGTTGTTCGTCTTCTTGCGGATGCTCGGCGGCTGGCTCGTGGATGGGCTGAAGTACGATGAACGCTGGCGGCTCATCGACCTGTGGAACAGCCTGTACTTGTGCGGGCTCTGGTGTCTGCAAGCCGACCCCGAGACGATCCGCCCGCAGCCGCAACCGCAATACTGGCAGGCGTGGTTGGTCGTCATCGGGGTTTGTGTGGCGTGCGTGCTGTATTTGCGGCGGCGCATTCACGCTGTCGAAATCGTGTCGTGACTCCGGAGAGGTGCATGCGAAACGTGGAACTGGAAACCGAAGCGCGGCGCACGGCCACCATCAGCGCCCGCGTGGCAACCGATCAACCGCTACGCATGAATTCCGACCTCATTCCCGAAGAGCCGCTCTTGCTGTTCGAGCAAGCTTCCAAGTGGTACGGGAGCGTGCTGGCGCTGAATCAGGTGACACTGCAACTCACGGGTGGGATCACCGGGCTCGTTGGTGCGAACGGTGCCGGGAAATCGACACTGCTCCGCATGGCCAATGGGCAACTGAAGCCCACTCTGGGGCGGGTGACGGTGCGTGGCATCGACGCCTGGGACTGGCGGGCACGACGGCTCATCGGCTATTGCCCCGATATCGATGCCTTTTACGAAGACATGTCGGGGCGCGGGTTTGTCTGGGTGATGGCGCGACTGTGCGGTTACACGCGAGCGGAATCGACACGGCGAACCGAGGCGGTACTCGAACGAGTCGGGATGCAGGATCGGGCCGACCGCAAACTGCGCGGCTACTCGAAAGGGATGCGGCAACGCGTCAAACTGGCCCAGGCGCTGCTCCACGATCCCGAGTTGCTCATCCTCGATGAACCGCTTTCCGGGATCGACCCGATTGGCCGGCAAGAACTCCTGGAGCTGTTCCAATCGCTGGCCGCACAAGGAAAATGCTTGCTCATCTCCAGCCATGAATTAGAAGCACTGGAGAAGCTCACCAACCACGTGGCGATCATGGCACGGGGACGGGTG
>JBGTAO010000071.1:0-6279 GCA_041749835.1 Gemmata sp.
GAGCTTTGGCGTTGGCCCGGCAACGATTTGGCAATTTCCATTCGTAAAACTTGTCTTGCTCGAAGAGTTGGGGGCAATCCGAATATGGTCCGGATCAAGATCTGTGGTGTAACAACACCAGACGATGCCCGAATGGCCGCGGATGCCGGCGCAGATGCCGTCGGGCTGAACTTTTACCCGCAATCACCACGCTACATTTCGCCAGCCGAAGCCAGGGCTCTGGTTCGGGCGTTGACACCATTCACAGCTCCCATTGGTGTCTTTGTCGGCACACCCTTTCCCGAGGTGCTGGTGATCGCGTCGCAGTTGGGTCTTCGAAGCATCCAGACCTACACTGAGCGACCACCCGAAATCGATTCCTTCCCCTTTGCGCACATTCCCGCCTTCAGAATTAAGGACAAACCCGGCTTGGATGCGATTTACCAGTATTTTCAAACGGCCCGTGAGTGTGGCCGTTGCCCAGCGGCAGTGCTGATCGATTCTCACGTCGAGGGGCAACTGGGGGGCACTGGGCATGTTGCTCCTTGGCGATTATTAGTGGGCTTCGATCCAGGTGTTCCTATCATCCTTGCGGGTGGACTGACTCCCGAGAATGTCGCCGAAGCGATTACTCTGGTAAGACCCTGGGGTGTCGACGTGGCCAGTGGTGTCGAAAATCGAAGTGGATGCAAGGATGCTGATAAGATTGCTCGATTCATTTGTGCGGTACGCACTGTGAGTTGATTTGACTCGGCGACCGAATCTCGTTGAGCCCGGGCAACCCAGCATTACAATAAGCGACGCGAAGCGGACTCGTGTCACGACAACTGATGTACACCATTGGGGAGCCCGGCATGAGCGCGGGATACTGGCTGGGCGTCGATCTGGGTGGGACGAAGATCCTGTCCGGATTATTCGACGACGACCTGAAACTACTCGCACGCTCGAAGCAGCCCACTTCGGCTGAGGGTGGGCCATCGGCTGTCTTCGCGCGGATCGTGCAAGGCGTCGAAGCGGTCATTCGTGAATCGAACATCGAGCCCGGCCAGATTCGTGGCATGGGGATTGGCATCCCGGGCCAAATCGAGTTGGGCACAACGCGAGTCAAGTTCGCCCCCAATCTTGACTGGCGTGATGTCGATCTCAAGCCACTCATGCCGGCGACATGGCTCTGGCCATTGGTCGTTGAGAATGATGTGCGTATGGGGACATATGGTGAGTTTGTCCACGGAGCTGCAGTTGGTGCGCGGCACGTCCTGGGAATCTTTGTGGGCACTGGTGTCGGCGGTGGATTGGTGCTCAATGGTGAACTCTTCGCTGGCTTCAATGGCAACGCTGGCGAACTTGGACACATGGTGATGCACTGGCGGCAGGGAACCGAGCTGGAGGCGATTGCGGGACGGAAGTACATGATGAAGCGTGCCAAGGAGATCTTGGACGACTCACCGAAACGCGTCCGTAAGGAGTGGAAGGGTGTTGATCTCAGCACCGTCCGGAGTTCGCAACTGGCCGAGTACTACCAGAAAGATGATCCGATCGCAGTGCAATTGGTCGATGATGCCGCAAGAGCATTGGGTGCTGCAATTGGGGGCATTGTCAACTTTCTAAGCCCTGAGCTGATCGTCATCGGCGGTGGTGTGACGGGAGCGCTGGGCGATACATTTATTGAACGCATCTGGGAAATCGCACAACGATACACGTTACCGGGTGCCGCCACGGGAATACGTTGTGTTGCCGCATCACTTGGTGATGATTCGGGAATTGTGGGTTGCGCTGCTTACGCAAAGAAGACTGCAACCAAGATCGTAGCTGCTGATGTTGCCTGAGCATACTGGCGAGAATCTTGATCAGGCTAATTGAAGCGCGTACCGTTCATGCGTCGGACTGAGAGTTGTCATGAATCCCGAATGGCGTACCCGCTACGATTTGGCTGTTGATGCTGCACAGAAAGCCGGGGAACTCGCTCGCGGATTCTACGAAACCACTTTTGATGTCGAGCACAAAGCCGATTCCAGTCCCGTGACGATTGCCGACCGCGATGCCGAGCAATTGATCCGGGAGATGGTGACGCGGTGTTTTCCGGGTGATGGCTTTTTGGGTGAAGAATTCGGAGATCAACCGGGCACCAGCGGCTTTCGCTGGGTCATTGACCCCATCGACGGTACCAAGTCATTCATTCGCCACGTCCCGATTTGGGCCACACTGATTGGCCTCGAATATCAGGGAGAACAGATCGCGGGGGTTGCCCAGATCCCAGTTTTTGGAATGACTTATCGGGCTCTACGAGGCGCTGGTGCTTACCTGAACGAACGCAAGATCCACGTCTCGACTCGGAGTTGCCTGGAAGATTCACTTCTGTGCTATTCCAGCATCAACTGGTTCACCCGAGCGAGCCGTGAACGCACATTTCTCGAACTCGCTCGCCGCACTTCACGGCAACGAGGCTATGGTGATTTCTATGGTTTTGTTCTGGTGGCCGAAGGTGCCGCAGAGCTAATGGTGGAGCACGGCGTCAACCCCTGGGACATTGCAGCGACAAAGGCCATCGTGGAAGAAGCGGGTGGCATGTTCACCGACTGGGATGGAGAACCAACAATCCACCGTCCCGATGTCGTCGCTAGCAACGGACTTGTTCACGCAGAGGTTCTGTCCCTTCTGAAGAATTGTTGAAGTGATTGCCAAATGCCACGGAATCACGAACAATAGAGGTTGATAGACCCGCCTGAGCTTTCCTTTCCCCAAACCCCGGAGACCTTACTCATGGTTCTCGCTCGGTTCCTGGCGCTAACGGCGGCATTTGCCATCGTCTCTGCATCGTCTGCTGCCGACGACAAGTGGGTTACAATCAAGGGCCAAGTTGTTCTGCCCGCGGACAAGCCGATTCCCAAGCGGGCCTCTCTGAATGTGACTCAGGACAAAGAACATTGCCTCTCCAAGGGCGATATCCTGGACGAGTCAGTGATTGTGAATCCCAAGAATCGCGGGATCAAGAACGTCGTCGTCTGGTTACGGCCGGACGATGCCACCGATGCCAAGGCCAAGCTGAAGCCAGCACAGGTTCACCCAGACGATGCCAAGCGAAAACCAGCCGACGTTGTGATCGACCAACCGTGTTGTATGTTCGTCGACCGGGTCACCCTGGCTCGTCCGGGCGACACGTTGATCGTGAAAAATAACTCACCGGTCGCGCACAACTTCTTCTGGAGTAGTTCCAACAACGGTGAGTTCAATGTCACCATCCCGAAGATGAATCAATGGAAGATGACTCAACCCATTGCTTCCGAGACCACGCCGATTCAGTACAAGTGCACGATCCACGGGTGGATGACTGGCTACGTCCGGGTTTACGATCATCCCTATGTGGCCATCACCGACGAGAACGGCAACTTCGAAATCAAGAATGCACCTGCTGGGAAGTATCGGCTGGTATACTGGCACGAAAACGGATTCAAGGACGGTGCGAAGGGGCGGTTTGGCGATCAAGTGGTACTCAAGGGGCCGACCACCGAATTGAAGCCCACCGATTTTGACGTGACGCCAAAGAAAAACTGATAAGCGGTGATCATCGCAAGATCGAGTTTCGGACGGTTCCGACCCGAACTGACTTCACATTATCGGACCAAAAGGAAGAAGCCAGCTCATTCGTAATGAGCTGGCTTCTTCCTTTTGGTTAGCCTGAATCAGTTGCCCGAGCGTACCAATCTTCGGCTTTCATCGGACTCGGCTTTTCTCGATAGCCGGCGCTTCAAACTCGCCCCGATGAAATCCCGAAACAAGGGATGAGGCCTCGTCGGTTTGGACAGGAATTCCGGGTGCGACTGTACCGCAACAAACCACGGGTGACTGGCATGCTCAATCGCTTCCACCAGGTGCCCATCAGGGCTCGTACCCGAGATGACCAGCCCGTGCGAGGCGAGCAGTTCTCGGTAGTGGTTATTCACTTCGTACCGGTGTCGGTGTCGTTCGTGGATCAGGTCAACTGCAAACGCTTGATGGGCTTTGCTTCCCGGCAACAGTTGGCACGGGTATGAGCCCAGGCGCTGTGTGCCACCAAGATGAGTGACATTCTCCTGCTCGCTGAGCAGGCACACCACCGGGTGCGGCGTGCTCTTGTTGAACTCCGTGCTGTTGGCGTCCGAGAGGCCCACGACGTTCCGGGCGAATTCGATCGTCGCACATTGCAAGCCAAGACAGATTCCAAAGAAGGGTAATTCGCTGGTGCGTGCGAAGCGAATCGCGTCGATCTTCCCTTCGATACCGCGTTTATCGAATCCGCCTGGTACGAGAAGCCCGTCGACGTTTGCGAGCGCCTTCTCAGCTCCCTCCTGCGCCAACTTCTCGGAGTCGAATCGAGTGACCCGGACTTTCGCTTGATGGTGAATCCCAGCGTGATCCAGCGCTTCGTAAACGCTTTTGTAAGCGTCGCGATGTTTCACATACTTGCCAACAAAACCAATCGTAACTTCATGGGCTGGGTTGCGCATGCGCTCCAACATTTCTCGCCAATCATCGAGCACCAGCGGCCCGGCTTTCGTCAAACCGAGCTTCTCAACCAGGAGTTCATCGACCCGCTTCTCGGCAAACCCCAAGGGCACTTCGTAAATGCTGAACTCTTTGTCTTTCTCTTCAATGACGCTTCGTCGCTCGATGTTGCAGAAGAGGGCAATCTTCTCACAATCACTCTCAGGGATTTCGCGCTCGGTGCGGCAAATGAGCACATCAGGCTGAATGCCGATCTTGCGCAACTCCATGACGCTGTGCTGCGTGGGCTTGGTCTTGAGCTCGCCGGCCGCTTTCAAATAGGGGACCAACGTGAGGTGAATGAACAAGCAGTTTTGTTTGCCCACATCCAACGCGAATTGCCGGATCGCTTCGAAATAGGGCATGCCTTCGATATCGCCAACTGTTCCGCCAATTTCGGTGATCACGACATCGACGCCGGGAGTGACCAGCTTGCGAATGCAGCTCTTGATTTCATCGGTGATGTGCGGGATCACCTGGACTGTCTTGCCCTTGTAATCGCCACGGCGTTCCTTCTCGATGACCGAGAGATAGATCTTCCCGGTTGTGTAGTTGCAATCCTTATTGAGCGGAGCGTGAGTAAATCGTTCGTAGTGACCAAGATCCAAATCGGTTTCTGCACCGTCGTCCAGAACATACACTTCGCCGTGTTGGTAGGGCGACATGGTTCCGGGATCGACGTTAATGTACGGATCGAACTTCTGCATGCGGATTGTGAGACCGCGCCGTTCCAGCAACATACCAATCGACGATGAGGTCAGGCCTTTGCCGAGCGAACTGACCACGCCGCCTGTGACGAAAATGTGCTTGGTGGGCATTTCGTGACATTCCTCGTGGGCGGGTCGCAATGGCGAATGCGGAAGACAGAATCAAATTAGGCCCGGCATCCTTGCACACCAGCTCTCGCTGCGGTGCCGGGATGATTCCTGGCCTAGTCCGTGATTCCACGCTTTTAGTATATCGCCTCTCACCATGCTCACCAATCAGAGCACTGTGAAGGATTGGGAAGTCCGGCTTCACGCAGCCCGGCGCGTATCGCCATCCCTGTAATCCTGGACAAACTCGGCGTAATCGGCTGGAGTGTCGATACCGCGGTGTGCACGAGCGACTTGCCCAACTTGAATTGACCCGCCATGACCGAGAACACGGAGCTGTTCGAGCTTTTCACAGTTCTCCAGTGGATGCGGTGTAAGCTGGGCGAGCTTCAGGAGGTAATTTCGGCGGTACGCATAGACACCCAAGTGCTGGAGAAACTGTGCGGGTTGTATTGAAAAGTCGGGTGTGCCATCGCGCACCATGGGGATCGGCGAGCGCGAGAAGTAGAGTGCCCGGCCGTGATCGTCGCAGACAACTTTGACGACATTGGGATTTCGATAACTTTCCAAAGTGGTAATCGGAACTGCCAGGGTTGCCATCCCGGCGTTCGGGTTGGAAATGAGCAAGTCCGCCAGTAGATCCAGACAGGCCGGATCAATCTGCGGTTCGTCACCCTGCAAGTTCACAACGATATCGCACGATAACTGAGTTGCCACTTCCGCGATTCGATCGGTTCCGGATGGGTGATCCGCCCGGGTCATCGTCGCACGTCCACCAAACTCTGCGACACAATCGAAGATTCTCTGATCATCGGTCGCCACAATCACATCGCTTGCACACTTTGCCGCGAGTGCTCGCTCGTAGACGTGCTGGATCAGTGGCTTTCCGGTTTCCTGTAGCAGGGGTTTCCCGGGTAAGCGGGTGGACGCATACCGCGCGGGAATGACAATTGTGACACGCATC
>JBGTAO010000072.1:0-15125 GCA_041749835.1 Gemmata sp.
GGAGAGGCGAAGTTCTCTGCGTGTTTCCCGGTACTGCTCCATCAACGCTTGAACCTGCTTCTGCAAATCTCGCTCGAACTTGAGCATCTTGCGGATCGGCTCGGCTTCCTTCTCGGCCTTTGATGTGTCGAGCGTGGTTCGCCTTCCAAGCATCGCCTCTTCGACTTGTTCGGCAATGACAGTGCCGACTTTGCCGAGGTCTTCACGGATCGTTTCGATCTTCAATGCAACCCGCATCAGAAATTCAAGGTCGGATTCCATGTCCGAGACAGTGCCGCTGAACTGGCGGTTGGCCCGGTCCTTGTACCCTTTGCCGACGAAGTGAAAGACGAGAACCTTGTCGGACTTCTGGCCGTGACGATCCACACGCCCATTCCGCTGTTCCATGCGGTTCGGGTTCCACGGGATTTCGTAGTGGATGAGCCTGTGGCAAAAGTTCTGAAAGTCCAGACCTTCCGAGGCCGCATCGGTGGCGAGCAAGATGCGAACCGGGCTGATGTCCGGTGAGGTTTGGAACGCCGCTTTGACTTCTTCCCGCTTGTCTGGGTCCATGCCGCCGTACATCGTCAAAAGTCGGTCGCCGTCAGTGAATCCCTCCACCGACAAGACTTCTTGGAGCCAATTCTGCGTGGCCCGGTACTCGGTGAAGATGATGACCCGTTCCTTCGACCACTTTCCACCGGGCTTGAGATGCTCTTTGAGCCACGCCACCAGTTGCCTGACCTTGGAATCTCGCTGGCCCTTGGCACGCTTGGCCCATTCTTTCATTTGTTTGAGCAGAGCCACTTCGTCGGCGGTCGGTTCGGCAAAAAGGCGTGTGGCCGTATCCAAAGCGTCGGCGGTGGCCTCGTCATAGTCGCTGTCGTCGGCGTACTCTTCCTCCATGCGATCAAATTCGATCTGGAGCGTCTTGAACGAAGGCTTGGTCACTTTCCTGCGAGCCGTCTGCAACGACTTCTCATGTTGTTCCAGGGTTGTGAGGAAAGCAGCAGGACAGGAAAAGAGCCGCTTCTTCAACGTCTTCAAAACGAACTCGGTTGCGAACCGCTCGGCATTATCTTCCGCCCGAGAGGACCGCAGGTTCGTGTACTCACGAAGGGCCGCATGGATCTTCCTCTCGTCGTCGGTGTAGGGGACTTCGATGGGTTCAAGTATTCGGGGTGGGAAACGACGGATACCCAGAGGGTTAAAGGCGAAGCTGGGATCACTCTTGAGGCGACGAACCATGACCGCATCGAGTTGTTTGCGATCCGGTTCGGTCCCCCGAGAAAACCGTTGGTTGTCTAGCAGTTCCAGCAAGGCACTGAAGCTCTCCCGGTAGCCGTTGTGCGGCGTTGCGGTCAGGAAGAGCTTGTGTTCAAAATGCGGGACCAACTCTCGCAAAGCCGAGGTTCGTAACGAATCTGAGGCGTACTTCCCGGCACCTGACGGTGCGCAATTGTGGGCTTCATCAACGATCAGAAGGTCGTACTTACGGGGGTAAATCGGATCGCCGGGTGCGGGCAGGGTTTCACGGAAAAGCCGCAGTGGGCGTTCCCGTTTGAGGAAGTCGATGCTGGTGATGAGCCGGGGGAAGTGGGACCACGGGTTGACTTGGATGCCCCGGCGACGACGAAGGTCACGCATCAAGCTCGAATCCACAATGCGGAAATCGAGGCCGAACTTGTCCCGCATCTGATCCCGCCACTGGATTTGCAGGGCGGACGGACAGACCACAAGAATCTTCCTGGCCCGGTGCCGGATGATGAGTTCCAATGCCACCAAGCCCGCTTCGATAGTTTTGCCGAGGCCCACATCATCGGCTATCAGCAGGTTGACCCTCGGCATCTGGATCGCCCGCACCACCGGATCGAGTTGGTAGTCCTCGATTTCGATGCCGCTGCGGAACGGGGACTGGATGTTCTTCACGTCGGCAGTCGATGCGGCACCCCAGCGGACAGAGTCCAGAAAGGCATCGAGTTTCTCTGGTGCGTCGAAGCCGGTTGGGTCGGGAAGGGCAACCTTTTCAACGATCTTGGCCCCTGGCTCGATCTCCCAGACGATCTGAAGCTCTTCGCCCAGGCCATCATCTTCAATGGAGGAAAGAGTGAGCAGATTCTGCGTCCCGCCGACCGGCAACTTCATCGCTGGGGTCGGCAGAATGCTCGGTTTCACGACGTTCACCACCCACGGACGGGAACGCACTTGCACAAGCTGCCCCTGTTCGGGGGCTGGAGTGGTTGTCATGGGAGAAATCCTATCGGTTCACGACGGTCGGTTCTGTTGGTCTGTCTGTCAACTAATAAATTCAAGCATCCTACGATACTCGCAGCAGAGCAGCAATCACCGTAGCGAGCGACCTTTCTATGGTGTTCGGTGAGCAGATTGCGACGGCGAGACGTTCGACAAGGTGTTGGGAACGATCTGCGGGAAGTTAAAGAGGACGACGGCACAAAAGTTAAACGACACAAGTTGAAGGGGCTATAACGAATCGTTTCATGCCCAGTGCTGGGGTGATCGCCGGAATGAAGTCGAAGATACATGGATGCATGCCCGGAATGCCCTCTCGCCCACATCTTGATCTCAGGCAAATGGATCGTGAAGGTCCAATGGTGTAATGCGGACGTTTGGGTGCAGAGCCGACGAAATGGATGAACCAAGACTACTCCGAACCAATCAACCAAATTTGGGGCGATTGCCATGAGTAAAAACGAAGACTCTTCCAGTCGATGCCCAGTGTGCGGTGTTGACTACAGAGAAGATGGGCTTTGCGAACATCTTGTTTACTGGGATTACGCCGAGAGTTGTGAGAATTGGCCAGGGAAAAGCGATCCGTGGGAACTGTACAAGATCGCCAGCGAGATGGCGAACGACATTTACAGCCGATTCGCTAAACAACAACGTGTTATTCTCAAAATGCTCCTCAAGTCGCCGAGCAAGCCGAGCAGATTGCCGAAATTCATTAACAGTCAATTCACAGTGAAGCAACTCGATGTACTCAAGATGCTTCTGAAGTTGCCGAGCGATCTGCAATCTACCTTCGCAGGGGAGATGGACGAGGAAGGCTATTCGCCCTGGACTGACCTGATTGGAGATATGATCTGGGCAACACCCGAATGCGTCTCTTCTTCTGAAGCTAATAACGAGCCATCTGGTCCAGGCACAGCAAGTTCATGGACGAATTACTGGGTTCGGAATGCGACAACCTGTGGCCGGTCGCTCGACAAGAAGCTCAATAGCTACATCAAGGCGTTAAAACTGACAGCAAAAGCAGTTTCAAAATTACCAGAAGTGTAAATGAGATGTGTGGCCAATGATACCGCTGAAGAGTGCCGAGGACATGGGGATAACGAATATGCCTGACAGTCGCTCACTCGACCCGCTCGTAGTCGTGGTGTCAGGGCTGAGGTCGAGGCACGGACTTGGAGAATGATGTGAAAAAGGTCAGTGACGAGACATTTGCTCACCTTCGAGATGCTGCTCTCGTTGGCCTAGAAGAAAGTATCAGAGTCTACGAGTGGCTCGAAGCTCACAAAGAGAATCCCCAAAACCCCGTCTTCCAGTTCGTCTTCCGCTCGTACTACCGAATAGATAACGCCGGGCTGACCTCCGCTTGGAAAGTGCGGTACTTCGAGTTCCTCAGCCAAGGGGAGCGCAGCCTGAAAACGATTCTTGAGGGACTGTATCACCTTCCGACGAAGAAGAAGGTGAAAAGCCTCCAGTTCAGCTTCGCCACAAAGCTGCTGCACAGACTCGACACCAATCAACCGATCTACGACTCAAAAGTGGCAGAACTGCTCGGTTTGCCAGTCAAAAAAGGGAAGGACTTCGCCGCCAACATCAACACTTGCATCGTCGTCTACGGCGAACCTCAAGAGGCACAGCAGCAACTACTATCGGACGAAGGCATCATGAAGCAGATTGCGGCATTGAAAGCCGCTACAACTCACGGATCAGCGACGAGAAGGCACTCGATTTTCTTCTCTAGAGTGCCGGTAAGAACCGATGAAACGGTTTCTGCACTTCTCTGTCAACGTGCTCGCCGGAATTGTGCTGATCCTGTTACTGCTTGACCCTTCCCGGCTACCCGCCCTTATGATTGTCCTGCTCGCCCTGGCCGTGACCTGCGTCGTCGTGGAGTGGTCTTGGCGACGATGATTGGCCTAACATCTATCACACCGCAAAACACTTCGTCCAGTTGGGACCAAGATGCCTCAAGACCTTTTCCGTGACCCACACCTGACCGTGCGCATTTTCGGTCTGCTGGTACACCCAGCGGGCGATCCGCACCGTCGCCCTCAGATCGCAGGGCAGCGCCGCCGCCACGAGCTGGGCGTCCAGTTCGTCCCGATGTTCCCGGTTCCTCTCGACCCATGCCGCCAGATGGTTCTCCGCAGCCAGGAAGTCCGATTTGGCGTTGTTGCACTTGTCGTGGGCCAGGACGAAGTTGTGCCCCAGGTCGACGGGGTAGCGGGACCACGGGACGAAGTGGTCCACCTGTGTCTTCCCCGACAAAGGCTTCCGGCAGTAAAGGCAGTTACCTTTCTGGACTTTGAACAGGATGGGATGGTAGGCTTCGAGGCTTGCCCGCTCCTCGCCGAACAGGAACGTGCCGAGGTCGGTGACGCCACCGAGCTTGCCGCCGTTGAGCTTCTGGACGAAACGCACCCAAGCGCCTTCGATGAGGTCACGGACCAGTTCATAGAAGGCCCGAAAACAGAAGGCGATACCGGGCTTCAGGGTGATTGGAGAGGCACGGTTCAGATCATCGTACAAGAAGTTCAGATGCTCCTTCCCCACCGTCTGCAACTTCCAGAGAGGCATCTCGCAAATGACCTTGTCAACTTTATTGACCAATCTTGACCAGTGATCGGAGTCTTCCTGCTTGAGACGAAACAGAGAAGTCCCGCACTTATCTTGGGCCTTCATGATGTGTGAGATGATTTCTGCTTGTCCTCCAGTGTTCTGCTGAAGAACCAACCCGTTCGTTTCGCCGCCGACAGGGAATGGCCGAGACTGCCGCCAATAGAGTTCCACGAACTTGACTGCGATGTCCTTCGTGTTGAGGTCCAGCGGTGTGCCCGTGTCCTCTCCCTTCAGCACGGCGAGATCGGCCAGGGCGTGGATAAGAGCGAACTTGTAGCTGGCAACAAACGACCCTTCAGCCAACAACCGCTGGATATTCCTCAGGAATTGAACCTGATTCTCGGGAGTCGGAATTGGCCATGTCATCAGTGACCTTCACCCCAATACTGAGCCTTAGTTGGCAAGATCCATCGGACCCCGCCCCTCGGATCTTCGGAATCACCTCGACGCCGAGGAATGACATGAACATGAGCGTGCATGACTGTCTGGCCGGCAGCAACTCCGTCATTGAGGCCGACATTGAACCCATCGGGCTTTAGCTCGGCCATCAGCTTGGCACGAACCTGGGCGACGAGGCTCCACACGGCTGCCTGCTCCTCTTCGGTCAGATCGAACAGACTGGCGACGTGCCGCTTGGGAACGACGAGGGTGTGGCCTTCAGAAATGGGGAATCCATCAGTGAAGGCTGCGGCAAGGTCGTTCACCAGCAGGATACGCCGTTCTTCCAAGCGGCAGAATGGGCAGTCGGTTTTGTCCATGACGCGATTCAACGACCTTGAAGCCTCGCCGGCCCGTTACAGGGCGATGCCGCCTGTCGTCCCGATCCACACTGGCAGGAAGAGGTTAGCTCAATTTATAGAATGGCCGTAACGAGAACCACGAACCGCATCGGCGTCCCCTGGAGAGCCGCCATGCCTCAGTCGATCCCCGCAGGTCTGACGCAGGAACACGTTCTCCGCACGCTGGCGGATCTGGACGGCGGGATCGAACACGCCTTCGGCCAACCCACCGGCTACGAACTCGTCCACAACAGCAAGCGTTACGCGCCGAAAGCGGTCGTCGGTCTGGCGTGCCGTTACTCGATTGGCCGCACCCTCCAGGCCGACGAGTTCAGCGGTGGCGAGGCTCCAGGGCAGGCCAACTTCGTGCTGCGGAAGCTCGGCTTCATCGTGGTCCTCAAAGGCGAGGAAGCCGCCGAGGAAGAGAAGCCGCCCCACAAGGACTGGACCGAGCAAGAGGTCGGCCTCATCGTCGCCGACTACTTCGCCATGCTCGAAGCGGAACTGCTCGGCAAGCCTTTCAAGAAGTCCGACCACCGTAAGGCGCTGGCCCCGAAGCTCCAGGGGCGGTCAGACGGGTCCATCGAGTTCAAGCACCAGAACGTGAGCAGGGTGATGGTCGAACTCGGACTGCCGTACATCGAAGGGTACAAGCCCCGCAGCAACTACCAGGGCATCCTCGCCACCGAGGTCGAGAGCTTCCTCGACCAGCACCCCGGCTTCCTCGAAAAGTTGGCTTCAGCGCAGACGATCAGCCCGGCAGGGGTCAAGCAGATCGCTGCTCCCGACCTTGAGCAGATCATCGAAGTTCCGCCAGAGAAGACCATCGCTGCCACGACGACAAGCAAGCCGTGGTTGTCCCGCAAGGCCAGGAGGATCGACTTCGCCGAACTTGACGCTGCCAATCGTCGTCTTGGCAAGCTCGGTGAGCAATTCGTGTTCGATCTGGAGCGGTATCGTTTGACCGCTGCCGGGCGAGACGATCTTGCGAAGAGGGTCGTGTGGGCTTCACAGGACATCGGCGACGGCCTGGGCTTCGATATTATCTCTTTTGACGACGCCGACGATTCCGAGCGAAAGTTGGAGGTCAAGACGACGGGGCTCGGGAAGTTCTTTCCCTTCTACGTCACGGGCAACGAGGTCCGATGCTCCGAAGACATTCCGCAGCAGTTCCACCTGTTCCGGGTTTTCGACTTCGGGCGCAAGCCTCGGCTCTACATCCTGCACGGGTCGTTGCGGGAGAAATGCCAGCTTGACCCAGTGCTGTTCCGGGCAGTGATTTGATGCGAATCCTCTTCGTTCATTTCAGGACTACGAAGTCCTGACGGCATCAAACCAGTTATCTCGCCCACCACGGTCACGAGTCATCAACCCAGCCCTCGAAGACGCCAACTTCGCCGCCGCTCTTACCACAATCCAAACCGAGTTCGACCGGCACCAACCCGATGTAGCTGGTGGTTCATCACGGGGCGAAGCTGTCGCCATGCATGTGCGGCGTAACGCCGGTCATTCAGACCTGTGGACTGGCTGGACGCACCTGCTGGGCTGCATTGCGGAGTACACCGGCCCGTGCAGTCAGGTGGGCATAATGCTTGTGAAGCATGGCCGTACTACTGTGACCCAGTAACTCTGCGACGTGGGCCTCGGGGAGCCCGTTTGCAAGCCCATCAGTGGCGAGTGTGTGACGATACCCATAGGCGATTGCATTTTTCACACCTGCTCTCTCTCGAAGCCGTCGCATGGCCTCGGTGATCGCCCGTGCGGTCCACGGGTTCCCTGCCTGACTTCGGAGCAGGGGACCGTCCGGGAACTTCTCTGCCAAGGGCTTGAGTAGTTGCACCAGATCCGGGGTCAGGAAGATGAGCCGGGGACGTCCTGTGTGGTCGGCCTTGTGCTCATTGAGTCGGATTAGGCCCGCATCAGGGTAAAAGTTCACGGCATTGATGCGGGGGATCTCCCCTGGCCGACAACCCGTCCCATGCAAGACTCGCAGCACACTACGGAAATGGGGACTTGCGCTACTAATGAGCTTTGCATGATCATCGGGGGCAATCACCGCCACCTCGGAACGACTCCGCGACTTTGGACGGGTGACCCGTTCGACTGGGTTATTCCCTAACCACCCGTTCCGAACTCCCCACCCAAAGCAGGCCGACACGGACCGTAGACGGATCCCTTTTGTGGTATCGGATACACCCATCCGAGCCAGCCATCTGGACACGTCTGCTGGTGCGATGTTCTCCAGGGTGACACTTCCGAGAGACGTGCCAAACCCATCGAGGTGGTGTCGATACATCCCGAGCGTTGCGGTCTTCAGGCGGGTAGTGGCATCAGCCAAGAAGGAGTCGATGAGATCCTGGACCGTCTGCCCCGTGATCACGGCCTTCTTCTTGACGGGGCCGTCAGCCATGAGCTTGTAGAACGCCTCCTGGGCAGCCTTACGGTTCGCCTTACCCCTCACTCTGAGTGAGACCGATTGCCCGCCGATTGTCGCGTACCACGCATCCTTGCTCTTCCGAAACCACGCTCCCACGGTTGTGCGTGCCACTGCCGGTGACCCCGGCGGCGAGAATTCACTGCCCATTCACTGCCCTGTGCAGTATTGAGCCCGCCGGAATACCTAGGAAATCCAGGGGCGGAACTGGCAGACGCACTGGACTTAGGATCCAGTGGGAGCAATCCCGTGGGGGTTCAAGTCCCCCCTTCGCACACATTCAAAGCCCAGGAATTTCAAGCATTTCGCAGCATTCACCCGGCATCGCAATGGGGTGAATATCTCTTCCACGAGTAGTGCCGGCACCCGGTCCTCGGGGGTATACTCGGGTCATTACAAGTCCAATCAAGTTAGAACGTGTGCCGCAGAACAGCTACTTCGGTAGCTGCATGAACTCTGTTCGCTGGGTCACGGGCAAGTCCTGCTCAACCGCCCAACAAAAGTACCGCACGAGCCAATCAAGCCTGCTACAACTGTCACGATGGTAGTCTCAGAGGTTCCGTAGATCATGCGTGTCAAAGTAATCACTGAGAACCTCAAGCAAGTTCAAACCATTTGTTCCAGTTGGTACTCCCAGTTGTGAAGGCACTGAAAGGGCCATAGTTGAGAAGTAAGCTGCCGACTCCCTGCCTGAATATGCGGGCCCGATCTTCTAGCGTTCATCAATCAAGCTTATCCACCGGGAATGAACTTGCTGGCACGGCGATTGCCGTAATCGAACCAGCGTCTGAGAGTTTTCGCCCATCGAAATCCCCAGTTCGTAGGAAGCAACCATGATTACCACTGCACCCAACACCCGAGGCGTGAACGACACGCCCGACCTCCGTGCGGAAGACCTCCTCTCGGTTCGTAGCCGGATTAGTTGGGGGCCAATCTTCGCAGGTGCGGCACTCGCACTCGCCCTGTTCTTTATGCTTGCCCTCCTCGGAGGTGCGTTGGGCCTGTCCATCAACGGACAAGTTGGAGGAGAGAACATCGCGACTGGAGCAGCGGTGTGGGCCATAGCAAGCACGGTCATCTGCCTGTTCGCCGGCGGGTTCATCACCAGTCAGTTTTCGGTCGGTGAGAACAAAGTCGAGTCCGTAGTATACGGCCTTATCATGTGGGCAGTTGTGTTCGCGATGCTGATGTGGCTGATGGCCTCAGGTGTACAAGCTGGGTTCAACGCCATGGTCGGCGTGGCTACAGTTGGAAGTACGACCGCGAACCAAGTAAATTGGGAGGCCGAAGCCCAGAAACAGGGTGTGTCACAGGAGCAAATCAACGAATGGCGGAACAAGGCATCACAAGCACCTGATAAGGTAAAAGCCGCCGCCCAAGACCCGCAGAACCAACAGGCGGCTAGGGAAGCTGCCACGCGGGTATCTTGGTGGGCATTTGGCGGTGCGTTCCTGTCCATGCTTGCCGCTGCCGGTGGTGCCTTGCTTGGGGCTGGACCGTCCTTGCGGTTGGTGATCTTGGGCCGCGCCACTAATTTCGCGAACAGCAGACCGTAACCTTTTCATCAACACAAAGCCGTCCCACTGAGAACACAAAGCCGTCCCACTTAGGAAGGCTTTGTTGTTATGCGTGTGTTGTCTCCGCTTCATTTTTCGCCTTCTCAATGCAACTTGTTTACTGCGTCACTCATCGGCGAGGATCGCTTGGCAATAATCGCCGCAGCATCTGTAATCCAAACGTGTTCTGCCATGAACGAAACTCACAAATTGTCGGTCGCCGAACGTACCATTGAGTTGCAGTCAAAAGAAGCGGCATTGGAGCCGTTTTCATTGGCTACTCGGATGGCCACCTTTATCGCCATCACTATCCCACTACTTGGCGTGATCGCCACTCCCTTCTTCATGTGGGGCTGGGGGTTCGGCTGGGTCGATCTCAGCCTACTGATTGGCATGTACTTTCTCACTGCGATCGGGATCACGGTCGGTTTCCATCGGCTGTTTGTCCACCGTTCGTTCGAAACGAGCATGCCGGTGAAGTTCGTTTTGGCAATGTTTGGGTCGATGGCTGTGCAGGGGTCGCTACTCCGATGGGTCGCTCAGCATCGACGCCACCACCGGTACAGTGACACTCTGAATGACCCGCATTCCCCACATCATCACGGTCATGGAGTACTTGGCTTGATCCGTGGCTTCTGGCACGCCCACATTGGCTGGGCCTTCAAGTCCGATCCCATTGGCCTCGAACACTACGTCAAAGACCTGAGTGCCAGCCGCACAATTCGAGTGGTGAGCAGCCTCTTCCCGGTTTGGATCGTGCTTGGACTGTTCATACCCGCCTTGCTCGGTGGGCTTCTTTCGGGGACGTGGGGGGGAGTATTGACCGGACTGATCTGGGGAGGTCTTGTCCGCTTGTTCCTTGTTCATCACGTGACGTGGAGTGTGAACTCAGCGTGCCACTTGTGGGGGCTTCAACCCTACAAGAATGAAGACGAGAGCCGGAATAACTTGGTTTTCGGTGTGCTGGCGTTGGGCGAAGGCTGGCATAACACGCACCATGCCTTCCCATCCTCTGCCCGTCACGGCCTCAGATGGTGGCAGATCGACGTGAGCTATTGGGTGATTTACATCCTCAATATGTTCGGGCTTGCGTGGAGTGTGAAGTTGCCCAAGAAGGAAGCTCAGTCGAACAGTTGCTACACATGAAGAATGACCGATGGAAAAGTAAGTCTCACGAATCGTAAACTCTTGGGCTATTTCGTCCACTTCACAGCTTCGCAACTTATCCGGCATTGGTTCCGGCGGTCTTGAGGTCTTCCATCGCTCGTGCCACCGCCAAAGGTAACACCTTACGGATTCGTCTACCTCTGCGAATCTCTGCCCAGTTCTTCAGAATGTACTCGGCCTGCCGGCTACCCGTTCGTGCGAAGTATTGGTGGAGCAGGGGATGTATCCACTCAAAATCGACGTGTGAACAATCAATAACTGTCACACTGCGACCATGCAGTTTTGCCGGCACCTGCGTGAGTGGATCATAAATGAACAACTCACCGCCAGTCATCCCACTACCAATCTCGTTTTCAACAGGTCCGAGAATGAGCACACGACCGCGTGTCATGTATTCACAGGCGTATTTGCCCGCAGCTTCCGCGACGATCGTTGCTCCACTATTGCGAATGCCCAGTCGGTGGCCAGCACGGCCGCCAATGAAAATGGTTCCGCCCGTGGCACCGTATGCAACGTTATTGCCGGCGACGCTCTGGATTTCTCCGCCATAGTCGGATGCAGTGTAGTCCAACGTCACCACGATCGTGCCGCCTGAAGTTCCCTTGGCGACTCCATCCTGGGCGAAGCCGCGTAATTCCAGGTCCAGGCCGCTGATGCTCCACGCGCCAAAGCTCTGCCCGGCTTCGCCTTCCAGTCGCACCTTGATTTTACGGTTGTTCGGCATTCCTTCGCGGCCATAGAGTCGCGCGATCATCCCAGCAACTGTCGCACCAACGGAGCGGTCCGAGTTGCGAACTCGAAACACGAGATCCACATTCTGGCCCGTATCCACTGCATCGAAGGCAGCAGCTAGAATCTTTTGATTCAGAGCAAACGCATCCCCACCACAAATGCCAGTTGGGAAGTTCTCCTGGGGGTGCCGTTCATCCAGGAAAGCAAGCGCCATATCGGGCTGAAGGAACCGCGAGAGGTCGATGAGCCCGGTTCGCGGGAACTTGGCTTGCAAGTCGGTTCGGGGAACAAGCAAGTCCGAGCGACCGGTAATCTCTTCGAGTTTGCGCGTTCCGAGTTGCGCCAGGATCTGACGGACCTCCTGTACCACGGCATGCAGGTACGCCTTGGTGTGTTCCGGATGGCCCTTGAAGATCTCGGGGCTTCCCGTGATTCCCGTGGGGCAGTTCGGAATGTGACAGGATTTGCAGACAATACACCCCACGGAAACCATTAGCGCCTGACCGAAGGTGAATTCATCGGCACCAAGAAGTGCGTACTTCACCACGTCGTAGCCGTTCTTGATACCGCCACCGACGCGGAGCTTCACCGCTTTCCGAAGGCCATTCACCACAAGTGCCTGATGCGCTTCCGCAAGCCCCATTTCACTCGGTAGGCCACAGTGCTCCTTGCTGGAAACCATCGCGGCTCCCGTTCCACCATCGATCCCGTCAATCTCGATGATATCGGCTCCGGCTTTGGCAACACCGACGGCGATTGTCCCGATGTTCTCCACAGCGACAAGCTTGACTGAAACCGGAACACCAGGTTTGGCGGCCTTGAGGTCATAAATGAGCTGTGCGAGGTCTTCGATCGAGTAAATGTCGTGGTGCGGCGGCGGCGAGATCAAATCCGTGCCAGGCTTGGCAAAGCGAATCTCGGCGATTTCTGTTGTGACTTTCTTGCCCATCAACTGACCACCTTCGCCGGGTTTGGCACCCTGCGCCATTTTGATGGATAGCTCATCGGCATTCACAATGTACTCGGCATCGACACCGAAACGACCGCTGGCAATTTGGCGAATCCGTGACCGGAAGCGGCTCTTTTCGATGTTGCCGTCGAGCGTGTAAATCTCGGGATGTTGCTCACGTTGAGTGCGAACCTTCTCCCAGAATGGTCCCCAGGCGCGTTCCGGTAAATCGTTCCGCCAACGGGCTTCGCCTCCCTCACCACTGTTACTGAGGGCATCGAGTTCATTCAGGGCGGCGGCAATCGTCATATGCGACGCTCCCGTGAGCGCACCATGACTCATTGCGGCTCCGCGAAAGTAACTCTTAATGATCTCCGGACTGGATTGGACTTCTGCGAGCGAAACCGGTGATTCACTCCGCTGGACCTGGAAGAGGTCGCGGAGCACTGTGGGAACCCGGGTGCTGACCATGTCCGAAAACTTGACGAACTTGGTCGCCACACGCTTCTCAGCACCGAGATCTTCTTCTTCCGGTGGAGCTGTGTAAGCCAGCTCACCGCCACCCATTTCAGGTTCCGGATGCGATTCCTTGACCGCATCACGGAGTGCCATCCGAACCTTGGCATTAAAGGCATGATAATCGCGGTTCCGACCCAACACCGTCATCTTCTCGGCTTGCTGCACACGCCACTGGGCATCCTCGACCAGCTCGGCAAGGCCGATGCCTCCCAATCGGCTTGGGAACTCGCCGAGGAATTCCATGAGCTCTGGACCAAACCCCACGGCTTCGAACAATTGCGCCCCGCGATACCCCTCGATTGTCGTGATTCCCATTTTGGAAATCACCTTCTTGATGGTGTCTTCGAGTGCGGCAAACAGGTTTTCCAGTGCTTCGCGGGAATCGAGCCGCAACTCTTGCTTGGTATCCGGGTCCTTAAAGGTCAATCCATCCTTCACCAGCCGCAACATCAGATACGGGTGAACCGCATCAGCACCGAAACCTACCAGGCAGCAGACATCGTGCCCTTCCTGGATATCGCCGGCCTGGACAATCAGGCTCGTCTTATCCCGCAGTCCTTGACGACAAAGGTACTGGTGGACTGCTCCGAGTGCCAGGAGCGACGGGATCGGGTCGATGCCCCGTTTGCAGGCTTCTTTGTCAGAAATGCACAACACGTGATAGCCATCGTGCACCCCCTTCTCGGCTGCGCTCTGGAGCCCGATCAAACTGGCCCGAAGCGCTTCTGGTCCGCCCGAAAGGGGGAACGTCCCGTCCAGGAGCTTGAAGCCGAGCACCTCGTTCTGGCGTATCTCTTCGATGATTGCGTCCGAGATCACGGGCGATGGCAACTCCATCTGCTTGATGGGGAGCATTTCTTCGCCATCTACTAGTTTGCTGTGCTGCCAGCTCGCTCGCCCCAGATATGTGGTCAACGACATCGCACCACCTTCGCGGTACGGGTCGATGGGTGGGTTTGTGACTTCTGCGAATGTTTGCTGGAGGTACTTGAAGAGGGTTGGGTGATGCGCCGAGAACACGGTCAAGACACGGTCATGACCCATGGAACTGAGCGGCTCTTTACGGAGCTTTGCCATCTCCTTGACGAACAACGCGCGATCGAAATCCCAACCGGCGGCCTGAAGAAGATGGTCGAGGCTCCAGTTCTGTTCGGCCAGCATCGCACCCACGGTGTCGTCGGTTTGGCGGGTGTAGTCGAAGCCTTCCGGGATAATGATCTGGCGGCGGTTGAGTTCGTGGACATCACCCAGGTCGTCTTGGGCTTCTGATACCACCCGGTCCATGATCTGGTAACTATCGAGCCGTTCCCCCGTGAGCGTATCGAGTGCGATCATCTGACCAGGCTGGAGTTGCCCACTGGCTACGATTGTGGTGGTATCGAGCCCGAAAACGCCCGATTCACTCCCGATGTAGAGCCAGCCACGGCGATCTGAGCACCAACGAACGGGCCGCAATCCCATGCGGTCCACTAACCCGACGAGTGTTCGTCCTTCGGTACCAATAATCCCAGCAGGGCCATCCCAGGCCGCGAGACTTCCGAACGTGCGCCGATAGTAAGTGAACAAATCGCAAGCCGACTGACCCCAGACATCCGCTTCCGTGTCCCACACGGGTGGCACCGAAAGCCGGAGTGCACGGAGCAGGCTCCAGTTCTGTTCCAACATGAGATACTCGACCCACTCATCGAGGCTGGACGAATCACTCATCTTGGGAGTCAGCAACTCACCACCCGGAATCGGTGGCGTGAGTCCCCGTGCAAACGCCGCGACAGCATTCCTAGTCGTTCGGATGGTGTTGATCTCACCATTATGGCAGGTCATGCGGAAGGGTTGGCCCAATGTCCAGTTCGGGAACGTGTTGGTGCTGTAACGGCGATGGAAGATTGCAATGCCGGTTTCATATGCTGGGTTGGACAGATCCTGGTAGAAGTCTGCGAGTTGCTGGCTGGTGAGTAACCCCTTGTAACTCAGCAAGCGAGCGGAGAGTGACGGCAGGTAAGCGGCCAACCCAGCAGATCGGAAGCGCTCGCGCAATTGCAATCGGCAGCGGTAAAGCCAGCGTTCAACCTCATCGCTCGACCCATGCGACAGAAGAATTAGCTGATCAATCCGATGAGGCCGCACCTGGCGCGAGCGTTGGGGTA
>JBGTAO010000073.1:0-2979 GCA_041749835.1 Gemmata sp.
CGCCAAAGACAGATCGCTCGTCGGTGCTCAGTACGTCGAAGCGCCCAGCGACTACGACGGCTCCGGCCTCTGCCTTTTCCTTGCCGGCGGAATCAGCAACACGCATGACTGGCAAACGGAACTCTTCAGCCTCCTGGCCGACTTGCCAATCGTGATTGTGAACCCACGTCGGCACCAGTACCCCTGGCACGACCCGACCGCCGCCGAGCAACAGATTCGCTGGGAATTCCACTACTTGCGTCGCGCGAACGCCGTCGCGTTCTGGTTCCCACCCGAGACACTCTGCCCGATTGCGCTCTTCGAACTCGGTGCTCGCTGTGCCGACAGCAGCCAGGCGCTCTTCGTGGGCACGCACCCCAACTATCAACGGAAACTGGACCTCCAGATTCAACTGAAACTCGTTCGCAGCGAAGTCGCTGTTGTTACCGATCTCCCGGCGTTGGCCGAACAGGTCCGCGAATGGTATCGCCACCGGAGTGCGTCATGAACCCTCACCCCGCGATCAATCTGGCCATCGACGGTCAGCCCGTCTCCGTGGCCCCCGGCACGACCATCTTCGATGCCGCGAAAGCGCACGGTATTGACATCCCCGTGCTATGCCATCACCCGAAGCTGGAACCGGTCGGCGTTTGCCGTATGTGCGTGGTCGATGTTGGTGGTCGCGTGCTCGCTGCGAGTTGTGTGCGCCCGTGCGAGGAGGGAATGAAGGTCGATACGAACACGCCACGTGTCGAGAAACAGCGGAAGATGCTCACCGCGCTGCTCCTGGCCGATCACCCGACCCCGTGCGCCAAGGAACGCACCACCGGTGGCGACGAACTCGATGCGCTGGCTCGCCGGTATGGCTTGGTAGACTTGCCTGCCGAGCAATCGCCGCTTCAGAAGGCGCTCCCGTCGCAATGGGGTCGCCCGCAGGATCTCTCGTCTCCGGTCATCGCTGTCGATCACCAGGCGTGCATTCTCTGCGACCGCTGCATCCGCGCCTGCGACGACATTCAGGTGAACGAAGTGATCGGCCGCACCGGCAAAGGCTACTCCACACGCATCGGCTTCGATCTCGACAACCCGATGGGGGAATCGACCTGTGTTTCGTGCGGGGAATGCGTGGCCGCGTGCCCAACTGGCGCGCTGACGAACAAGCCGATCACGCTTCCACTGATCTCGCGCACGGAGCTGAATACTGTCGATTCCGTCTGCCCGTATTGTGGCGTCGGTTGTGCCACCACGTACTTCACGCAAGGCAATACCATCGTGATGGCCGAAGGGCGTGATGGTAGCGGAAACGCTGGTCGATTGTGCGTGAAAGGGCGCTATGGCTGGGATTATGCACTGCACGAGCACCGGCTCACGAAGCCACTCATCCGCCGCCGCGAGTTCTACCCCAAAGGGGCGCTCTCGCCCGAGGTCGCCGATAGCCGCGGAGGCAAGAATAGACGTGCCGATTACGATCAGGTGATGCCCGCTTTTCGAGAAGCCACTTGGGACGAAGCGCTGGAACTGATCGCCTCACGGTTGCTCGGCATCAAGAAGCAGCATGGCCCGCGCGCCCTGGCCGGGTTTGGCTCGGCGAAGTGTAGCAACGAAGAAGCGTACTTGTTCCAGAAACTCATGCGGGCCGCGCTGGGCACGAACAATGTCGATCACTGCACGCGATTGTGCCATGCGTCGAGCGTCGCGGCGCTACTGGAAGGGATCGGTTCCGGTGCCGTCTCAGATGTGTTTGCGCATGCCAAACATGCCGATGTCATTTTGCTCACGGGTTCCAACCCCACGTCCAACCATCCGGTCGCGGCGACCTTCTTCAAACAGGCAGTGAAGCGTGGGGTGAAACTCATCGTGATCGATCCGCGGCGACCGCAAATTGCCGATCACGCGACTCACTACTGCCCGATTCGCAACGGTACCGATGTGGCTTTCTACAACGCGATCATGCACGAGTTGATCGTGAACGGGCAACTCGATCAGGAGTTCATTGCAAACCGCACGGAAAACTTCGAAGCCCTGAAGGCGACGGTGGCGAACTACTCACCGGAGCGCGTCGCGCCGGTGTGTGGAATCTCGGCCGAGTCGATTCGAGCCGTGGCCCGCGACATTGGTTCCGTGCGAAATCTGATTGTGTTCTGGGGTATGGGCATGAGCCAGCATACCCACGGGACCGACAACTGCCGCTGTCTCATTGCGCTCTGCCTGATGCGGGGCAGCATTGGTCGGCCCGGTACGGGCTTGCACCCCTTACGCGGCCAGAACAACGTTCAGGGTGCATCCGACGCCGGGCTGATTCCCATGATGTTCCCGGATTATCAGCCGGTAGAGAACGAAACCAACCGCAAGAAGTTCGAGGCCGCGTGGGGTGTCCCGCTTGATCCCAAAAAGGGGCTCACGGTCGTGGAGATCACCCACGGTGCGCTGAACGGCGACATCAGAGGCATGCTCATGCTGGGTGAAAACCCGTTCCTCTCCGACCCGAATCAGAACAAGGTACGGCAGGCACTGTCCAACCTCGAGTTCCTGTCAGTACAAGATATCTTTCTGACCGAGACCGCGGAGTTCGCCGATGTGGTGCTTCCGGGGTCTTCCTTCTTCGAGAAACTCGGCACCTACACCAACACCGATCGTCGCGTGCAGATTGGTCAACCGGTGATCCCAACACCCGGAGAAGCGAAACTTGACTGGCAGTTCCTCTGCGAACTCTCGGGACGGCTCGGCTACCCCATGGAGTACGATTCGCCGAGGCAGGTGTTCGACGAGTTCGCGGCGCTCTCGCAAAGTTACCACGGCCTGAGCTACGATCTGCTCGCGGGTGCCGGGAAGGTATGGCCATACACTCCTGCCGGAGCTACTGCATCGGCGAGCGAGGTTACTGCATCGGCGAGCGAGGTTACTGCATCGGCGAGCAGGGGGCGTGAGCCCCCCCGTAGCGACACCACCGGGGGGCGCACGCCCCCCGCGCGCCCGGATGCGTCCGTTCGCCCGGATGCG
>JBGTAO010000074.1:0-3155 GCA_041749835.1 Gemmata sp.
GCCGCGATGGACGACTTCTACGGCCGTAGCACCAAAATGCACGGCGAACGCGGACTTGTGAAGTCATTCTGCTGCCAGGAGGAGCGGGTAAAACTCGTACACCTCGGAGTCGAGATGGACGGCATTACGGAAATGATCGCCGCCGCTGTGGAAGCCGGATTCCCGGGAGGTGCGAAGTGAGTGTCCTTCTGCTCCGGCTCGCGGGGCCGATGCAGAGTTGGGGCACCCGCAGTCGATTCTCTAACCGCGACACCGGTCTGGAGCCAAGCCGTTCCGGTGTGGTCGGTCTACTTTGCGCTGCTCTCGGGCGAGAACGCGACCAGCCACTCGACGACTTTCGTTCACTCAAGATGGCTGTACGGGTAGACCGCGAAGGTCGGCTCATGCGCGACTACCACACCGCGCAAAACGTTCGCCGGGCCGACACCACGAAAACCCCACAAGAGACCGTTCTGAGCGAACGCTTCTACCTCGCGGATGCCGACTTCCTCGTGGGTTTGCAAGGTGACGAGGCATTTTTGAAGCAACTCGCGTCCGCTCTTCATTCGCCGGTATGGCAGTTGTGCCTGGGTCGCAAGTCGTTCGTACCGGCGTTGCCCGTGTGCGAAGGAATTCACACCGGCGAACTGCTCGACGTCTTGAAGTCATACCCATGGCGGCAACGGGCGCGGTGGGAGAAACCTGACAGGCCACTGCGTTGCGTAATCGAAGTTCAGTTCGGGGAAGGCGAACCCCGACAAGATGTCCCCGTGTCATTCGTAAGCCGGGAACGCAAGTTCGCCGTTCGGCACGTAGCCACCCAGTTCCACCCGATCCCTACCATTCTCGAACCTGATCAGGAGTCGCCCCGTGTTCCTGAGTAAGCTGCTACCGAATCTGCGCAACCCGCTAGTTCGGCGTGATCTCTCCTCGCTATATGAGATGCATCGTACCCTGCTGAGCGGCGGGTTCGATGGTGTCTCGAAAGCCGATCTTGGCCGCGTGCTCTTCCGCACGGATACTGACCGTTATGGCGGCAACCCGGTGGTTTTGGTTCAATCCGAACGCGAGCCGAGTTGGGGCAACCTTCCCGCGAATTATCTCATCGCCAGAGCCCAGTCGAAACCTTTCGATCTGGTGGTCTCGACGGGTCAGAAACTGCGATTTCGATTGCGTGCCAACCCCACGAAACGAATCGCAAGTAAGAACGAAGTCCTTGGTTCAGTCATGCTTGGTAAACGCATCGGCCTGACAACTGAGACTGAACGTATCCGGTGGCTTCTCCGCAAAGGGGACGATGGAGGGTTCAGGATTCCGGGCAAATGGGTCGATGCTAATGACCCGGAAACCGGTGACGCGATCCAGCTACCGAACTTTCGAGTTGATGTGATCCCTGAGGGTCGCGATTGGAACGATAAAGCTGGATGCCGCGATGGCAGGTTCTTAGCAGTGCGCTTCGAAGGGGTATTGGAAGTTTCCAACGTGGAGAAGTTCCGGGCCGCCATCGTGGCTGGCATTGGCTCGGCGAAGGGTTATGGCTTCGGATTACTCTCAGTCGGCCCAGCCTGAACAAATCTCGACAGATCTTTGAAAACTCGCAACTTGATTCCCCACACACGTGGGGGTGCCTTTTGTCACCCGCTTCCCCGAGCTTTACCATGCGAACACTTCATGAATTGCCGCCATTCCGTGATCGCTGGAGTTACCTGTACCTGGAGTACGGTGAACTCGATCAACAGGCGTCTGGCCTGGTATTTCACAACACGGTCGCGGTGACACCATTACCGATCCATCAACTCAGTCTCCTGATGCTGGGGCCAGGTACGTCGATCACGCATGCAGCAGTCAAAGCACTGGCTGGGAATAACTGCCTTCTCGCTTGGGTTGGTGAAGAAGGAGTCCGGATGTACGCCCACAGTACTGGTGGAACATACAGTGCCCGGCGATTGATCACTCAGGCGAGACTTGTCAGTAACCCCGATCTCCGCTTGGAAGTGGCCAAGCGAATGTACGCCAAGCGATTTCCGGGGAGTGATTTGACCGACACATCGATCGAGGTTCTCCGTGGGATGGAAGGATCGCGAGTTCGGACTGCGTACGCCAAGCTTGCCAAGCAGTTCTCGGTGGCCTGGGAAGGACGAAACTACAACCAGGATGCCTGGGCTGATGCGACTCCGATTAATCGTGCGCTGTCTGCAGCCAATGCTTGTCTGTATGGGGTGTGCCACGCTGCAATCGTATCGGCGGGCTACTCGGCTGGGTTGGGGTTCATTCATACCGGCAAGCTCCTGTCATTCGTGTATGACATCGCGGACCTGTATAAGACCGAAGTCACTCTGCCGACCGCATTTCGAGTTGTGGCAACCGAGAAAGAAGGAATCGAACGCAAGGTGCGGCTGGATTGCCGTCAAAAGTTTTTTGAAGCGAAATTGATGGAACGCATCCTACCCGACATCGCGGAGGTATTGGGCCATGCTGGTGATGATCTTGGAGAAACCCCCGGCGAGCTTGAAGGGCGAGCTGTCTCGCTGGCTGGTTTCCCCGACGACGGGAGTGTTCCTGGGGAACCCGAGCCGTCGAGTGAGGGACGAACTCTGGATGAAAGCCTGCAAGAAGATCAAGGAGGGGAATGTGATCCAGATCTGGACAGCTCGGAATGAGCAAGGATTCGAATATCGTCAATTCGGTACTTCAAACCGCTTGATCTTGGATTACGGTGGGTTGGCGTTGGTAACAACTCACAAGCCGCCAAAGCAAAAGAAATAGGCCTCAGCGAACATCACTCCTTCACAAAAGTTGAGCGCAGCAGGTCAAAGTGTTGCAAAATCCAACACTTTCCATGATCATTTAGGGCATTCCCCACGCATGTGGGGGTGAACCGTATGGTGAGTTCAGTAGTATCAGCGCATCACAAGCATTCCCCACGCATGTGGGGGTGAACCGAACGGCTGCCGGAGCCGGAAGCAACCCCGGAGCGCATTCCCCACGCATGTGGGGGTGAACCGGCAGCGTGGGATGCAATGATGCAAGCCCAAAAGCATTCCCCACGCATGTGGGGGTGAACCGTTACGGTTGATTCCACCCACGAACCGCAAGCAGCATTCCCCACGCATGTGGGGGTGAACCGTTGGCGGGGATGGTTCCGCCAATGACGACACCGGCATTCCCCACGCATG
>JBGTAO010000075.1:0-9459 GCA_041749835.1 Gemmata sp.
GGGTATTCCGGGATCAAAGCTCGTTTGACAACTCCCCCGGACTTTTCGCAGTCTTCCACGCCCTTTAGCCTTCTGGTGCCAAGACATCCCCCACACGCCCTTACTAGCTTGGCCGCATTGTTCTCTCCCTCCACTCGTGTCACCACGCCTGAATCTCGAGAACACTTGACTTCGCTAGCATCATTTTCCAGTTTGCTGGGAAGCAAACCGGTTAGACGATGTTGCCTTTCTCTTCGTTCTAAGGCTCGTGTCTTGTCGTTGATATGCCGCCCCAGCTTCCCCTCGACCCTTGCGGGCTTCAGATTCACTGTGACGACGCATCGCAGATGCAACTTCGTGCACACCAAGTTGTCAAAGATCGAACTCGGTGAAGACTGTTTGCCTTCACCAACTCATAGGATCAACCGCCTTACGGCGTATTATCCTGCGAGTATCTCGCGCCTCGGATTGCCGCAACTCCTTATCGGATATTGCATTGCGTCCTTGGCGAGGAGAATCTTAGTGGCGTCGTGTCACCTTGTCAACCCGGCCCGCGATTTTTTTCGGCTTGATTTCTCGAAGCCTACTCGCGGTCTTCTTGGGAGTCGTTACTCCCACCCGGGGCCATGGGTCGGCCATGCTGTGGAGAAGAGGGGAGTCGAACCCCTGACCTCCTGCTTGCAAAGCAGGCGCTCTACCAATTGAGCTACTCCCCCAACCTTCAGCAGGCTTCGCGCCGTCTGTTTCGCTGCATGTGCGCGTACTTGGATTCGAACCAAGGACCTCAGCTTTATCAGAGCTGCGCTCTAGCCAACTGAGCTATACGCGCAATTCCAACCTCGAGGCTCCATGAAACGCTAAGGCCAAACCGAGTTGGTTTGGCCCCGTCCGACTCTGGTTTGGTGTCGGCAAGGCTACCCACAATTGAGCGGGTTCGTTTTTGCTGGCAGTAGGACCAGAGTCGTAATCATGCACACCTCACCAGGTGGTCTTGCACCGTGAGATTCTAAGCGGGCACTCACACATGTCAAGAGACTGGCGATTTCTGTTCCGCCAACAACATCCACTTGCCGTTCCAGATACCTTGTTTCCCAACGACTTCCGGCGATAATTTTGATTCAAAAAAAACTTACGAACACTCCAGATCAGCGGTACCATGACCCCTGTTTTGTGTCACTTCTCTCTGAGTGAGCATGATGGCAATCACCAATGGCGACACTCCGGGACGGCGACTTCGGACCGCCTGGGCAGCAGGACCCTTTGCGTTACCCGGAGTCTTCTGCCCGTTACTCGCGCGAATCGCCGAACGCATTGGCTTTCAAGCTGTGTATCTCTCCGGTGGTGCGTTATCTGCTTCGAATGGTGTGCCAGATATCGGCCTATTGAGTGTCACCGAGTTTGTTGCTCAAGCTCAACTCACTGCTGCTGCTACCACATTGCCGCTGCTCTGCGATGCCGATACCGGATTCGGAGAAGCATTGAATGTCGAACGCACTGTGAAGTTATTTGAATCTGCTGGAGTGGCGGGAATTCATCTGGAAGATCAGGAGATGCCCAAGCGTTGCGGCCATCTGTCGGGGAAATCGTTGATTGAACCTGAAGAAATGGCGGCCAAGATTCGTGCTGCGGTGCAAGCTCGGCGTGATCCCGATTTTGTCATCATGGCTCGCACGGATGCGCGCGGGGTCACGAACTTCGAGGATGCCGTGGCTCGTGCTCAACTGTATCTCGATGCGGGAGCCGATGCGATCTTCCCGGAAGCGTTGCAGTCCATCGACGAGTTCGCTCGATTTGCGAAAGACGTGCCGTGCCCATTGCTGGCGAACATGACGGAATTCGGCAAGAGTGAACTCTTGGATGTTCCGACACTGGGCAAGCTCGGGTATCGAATGATCCTGTTCCCGCTGACCGCGTTCCGAGTGGCTCTCCAGGCGGCGGAGAAATCACTACTGGAACTCTTCCACCATGGTACTCAAGTCCAGTTACTGCCCGAGATGATGACACGGGCGAAGTTGTACGACGTTCTGGGTTATACCGGATACGAAGAACGCGATCGTGCCTACTTCGGGACTCCCATTCCGACGCGATCACTAGGTGAACCGGATTCCCATGCCGCGGGCTCACGTTAACCGGCTACCCGTACTTGATCTCGACAGAACACCGAAATGCCATCTTCTGATTGGAGCACGCGATGACCACACCCAGCTACTCCCCCGGGCTCGAAGGGGTTATTGCCGGCGAGACGGCCATCTGCACGGTCGAAGGCGGCCTCAGTTACCGCGGCTATTCCGTTGGCGATTTAGCCGAGAATTGTTCCTTTGATGAAGTCGCCCACTTGCTGCTCTACGGCGAATTACCCACTGCTGCGGAGTTGAATGGCTTTCAGGAACGTGTTGCGATGGCGCGGCGATTGCCACCACCGTTGCGATCACTGTTGGGGGAACTCCCCAAGTGGACCTCACCGCTGGATGCGCTGCGTACGGCCGTTTCAGCGCTGGGGCACTTCGATCAGGATACCGCAGACAATTCTCACGATGCGAATCTGCGGAAAGCCGAGCGACTATTGGCGCAGATTCCCGTTGCCATTGCTGATCACTTTCGCCTCGCAAACGGCCTGCAAACGGTATCCGCACGCCAAGACCTCTCACATGCCGCGAACTTCCTTTACATGCTGCGGGAAACTGAGCCGACACCCGAAGAAGTTAAGGCCTTGGATGTCTCGCTGATTCTGTATGCCGAGCACGAGTTCAACGCCAGCACGTTTGCCAGCCGCGTGATTGTCTCCACACTATCCGATATGCACAGTGGCATCACCGGGGCAATCGGTGCCTTGAAAGGCCCACTCCATGGCGGAGCGAACGAAAAGGTGATGGACATCCTGCTCCAGGCTGGCGGGCCGGACAGCGCGGAAAGCTGGATTCGGGCCGCACTGAGCCGAAAAGAGCGGATCATGGGGTTTGGACACCGTGTTTACAAGACGGGCGATGTCCGAGCCGGGATTCTGAAGGCTCACGCTCGAAAAATGGCCGAGGTCAGCCCCGAGGGTGATCTGCTGAAATGGGAAGAGACCGCTGAGATCATTGAGCAGGTGATGGCCGCCGAGAAGAACATGCACCCCAACCTGGACTGGCCCGCCGGGCGACTGTATCACGCGATGAAGCTCGAAATCCCGCTCTATACGCCCATTTTCGCCATGTCGCGAATTGCCGGTTGGGCGGCACATGTCATTGAGCAATTCGAGAACAACCGGTTGATTCGCCCCCGCGCGCTGTACAAGGGTCCGGCACCACGCAACGTCCAACCGTTGGTTGACCGCAGCTAAAGATTCTCCGTTCAAGGACGAACTGCAGAGTGTAGCGCACTGGCAACACCACAAACGATCGAACGGGAGGGTGATGATGGATACGCTCGTGGATCGTCTCAGCCCAACGCAACTCGTGACCGTCATCTCGATCATTTGTGGTGCTATACTGGGCCTCGTGCTGATTTTGGCCATTACCAAATATCAGTTGCAAGCACTCACGGCCGACACCGATTTGAAGCGAGAACGGCAGCAAGCCGAATTGGGGTTGAAGGAAAAGCTCGTGGGCAACGCCAACACCCCCGATGAAGGGTTGGCGGCCATGCTGAGGCTCGACGTCATCAGCCCCGGTGAATCCAGTAACCTGAACGTGAAGTTGGCGAAAGCCTTCGGGCTAATGAATGTCGGGAACGATTTGATCGAGGACACGATGGGCCGTGCCCTGCTTCTGGAAGACGGGCAGAAGCGGATCGTCCTGGAGATCATTGACGATTTGTTCGCAGAAGGGGCGGAACACTTCTCGATACTGGCAGCCGTTCGGCCGTTCTGCCAGCCACCGGTGACCAGGAATGCCGCGACTCCGTCGCCCACAGCACCTCCTATTCACCTGGAATGACACCGTTCGCTCGCCAGGCACGGCCATACTTTCGGAAATCGAACGGATGGAGTCGCTCCAGGCCGAGAAACCCAATGTTGTAGCGCGGGTTGTAGATCAACCGCATCGTCGTGTTCGCGCCGCAGATTCCGAACTTCGCCGGGTTGCCAAAATCGCCACTGGTCGCGCACGGGACCGCATTCTATCATGAGAATCTTCGCGAGTGCGTAGGCGTTCACGTATTGGGTGCGAGACATGTACGCGATTATTGAAGATGGCAGTCGGCAATACCGGGCGGAAGTCGGTTCCATGATCGTCATCGATTACCGAGACGTGGAACCGGGGCAAACCCTGGAGTTGACCAAGGTGCTCCTGCTCCAAAACGGTGGGGTGGCCCAGATTGGCCAGCCACTGCTGAGCGGTGCCAAGGTCATCACTGAGGTGGTTGATTTGCCACGGGTCAAGACGATGACCCAGCGTTACCGCCGTCGAAAGGCCTCGAAGCGGCTCAAGGGCCACACCCAGCCACACGTGCGGGTGAAGGTGACCAGTATCGTGGCTTCCTGAGCCCGCTTCACGCTCACAGCAATTGCACTGGCCGCGGCACGTTCGCATTGCGTGCTCGCGGCAGTTTCGTTTACGATCCGCCCTCACGGACATTGCGCGCCACGGAGGGCCGATCATGCGTCTCTTGCTCCTGCTTGTTGGACTGCTTTCACTTCTTACGCTGGCGACAGTGCTCGCACAACCTCCAGTTGCTCCGCCCGTTGCCGCACAGCCTGCACCACCGATTGCGACAACTCCGCCGTCAACGCCGCCGGCCACCGCAACCAGCGGCCCTACGGGTGCTCGGGCAGTTGAGACCCCGCTCAGCCGCTTTGAACCACTGGCGGCCTTCCCGCAACAGACCCAGAATGCGATCCGCGGAGTGCTACTGGGAGCCGCATGGCTGACCCGGATGAACCAGCCACAGGGTCGCTTTCTTTATGGCTATAACCCGGCGTTACGCCAGCCACTGCTGGGCGATCACGATCTTCGACAGGCACAGGCGACGCTGGCCCTGGCACAGGCAGCGCAGTTCTCTGGCGACGACCAGCAAGCCACGATGGCCGCGCAGGCAATCCTGACTCTCTTGACGGCGACTCGTATCGACCCAGCCGATGCCAACTGTCGCGTTCCTGTTCATTCGTCATTAACATGCAACCGGGTAGGATTTGCTGCCACGCTTGCCCTGGCGATCTATCACCTTCCAGCGGTGGACGCCAAGCTGTTGGCCGAAGCCGAACGGTTATGCGAGTTCCTGCACAAGCAGTGCCGTGAAGATGGCTCGGTGCATTACACCGATGGGCTCAGCGATGAATCTAGCAAGACCGACCCCGACGGCCTGAACGAATACCCCGGGCTTGCACTTCAGGCAATTATGGTCAGCAACCGGGCGAAGCCAGTGGCCTGGAAGCCGGAGGTGGTCAAAAAGGGAATGACCCATTACCGGACCGTTTTCAGCACCAGACCGCACCCGCTGCTGGCCGCAACGCTCACTCCCGCCTGCACCGAGCTCTACCTTCAGACCAAACTGGCAGACGCCGCGACCGTGGTCTTCGAACTCAACGATTGGCTTTGCTCACTACAGATCCCAGGTAATGACCGACGATTGCCGCAATGGGCTGGCGCATTCCGCACTGTCGTGAATGGTCAACAATCCGATCGGACTCCAGGGCCTGAGACAGGGCGCTTCGTGCAAAGTCTGGCTTGTGCCTGTCAACTCACACGCCTGACACCCGATCTCGACCGGCACACCAAATATAAAGCTGCCGTGACCGATGCTGTGCAGTTCCTCTGCGGTCTACAATTCCTCGAAGCCAACACCCGCCATTTCGAAAACTCGTTTCGGGCCAACATGCTTATGGGTGGCTTCCATCTCTCACCCGCCGATGGGACCCTTCGAGTTGATGCAACGGGAATCGCGCTCACCGGGCTCCTGCGCTATCTCGAATCGGGGGCCGAAAAGTAATGTCCTTGCTGCTTCCCGACGACTGTTGCAATCATCGACGATCTTGATTCCAAAAAGCGGGTGGTTACCTCCACCCGCGAAGGCTACGACCTGCTCGCTCACTCCAAACGCAATTCACAACTCAACTCCAGCAAACGCTCCCGGTGAATCACTTCGACTTCTCGGTTCGGGAACCTAAACTCTTGGCGACAGGCCACTATAATCACCTTCACACACGGCCAGGCAGCTCCCGCCGGGCTGCACTTCCGACGAGCGATTGATGAGCACCGAACGACCATCCCCGCGACCCAAGTGTCGATCCCTCATGGGTATCCGGGTGATTGGTACGGGCAAATACGTTCCGGACATGGTCGTGTCGAACGAACACCTTCATGCTCGCATGGGCTTCGATTCAGACTGGATTGTGAAGCGTACCGGTATTCTGGAACGCCGCCACGCAGCACCAAATCAGGCTACCTCCGACTTGTGTGTGGAAGCAGCAACCGATCTTTTTGCGAAGACCGGCAAAGGGGCCAAGGACTGCGATCTGCTCGTGCTGGGTACCTTCACCCCCGACATGTCGTTTCCCAGTACCGCCTGCATCGTGCAGGACCGCCTCGGGCTTGTCGGTCCGGCAATTGAGGTGGAAGCGGCTTGCGCAGGCTTCATGTATGCACTGATTACGGCTGCGGCCTACGTCAAGGCTGGGGTCAGCGAACGAGCGCTGGTTATCGGTGGCGATACGAACAGTCGAGTGCTCAACCCCACGGACATCAAGACTTACCCGCTCTTCGGCGATGGTGCCGGGGCGGTGTTTGTTGAGCCCGGTGAACCCGATCAAGGAATCTTGGCGTACAGCATGGGTTCGGATGGCCATGGCGGACCGTTGTTGTTGCGCGAAGCGTGTGGCAGCCGACAACCGCCCACGGTCGAAACGCTTGCTGAGGGCAAGCACTACATGGTCATGGATGGCTACCCTGTCTTCAAATGGGCAGTGAACATTCTGTGCGATACGATCACCGATGTTCTCAATGCCTGTGGGAAGTCTGTTGACGATGTCGCACTGCTGGTGGCCCATCAGGCAAACATCCGCATCATTAACGCCGCCATCGATACACTCAAGATTCCCCGCTCCAAAGTCTTCAACAACCTCGAACGCTACGGGAACACCTCGGCCGGAAGCATTCCCATTGCCCTGGACGAGGCCGCGGCAGAGGGTCGCTTTCGGGAAGGCGATCTCGTTCTTCTCTCCGGATTTGGTGCCGGTCTTGCTTGGGGAACCGCGGCGCTGCGCTGGTGAATCTCTTCTATCTTCACGCACACATCGACTGGGCTGCGAGTTCGGCATTCACTCATGCTTAAGAATTCGGTGAGCCCAAGCGAAATCCTCGTGTCTTTCGTTTCACGACGCTCGGGTGCGGTGTAAGATCCCGATATGTATGAACTCTTTGAGCACACAGCCGACCTCGGACTACGCGTCCGTGCACCCGATCTGAACACGCTCTTTGGCGAAGCAGGCGAGTGCCTCTTCACGGCGATTGTTGAGGATATCGCAACCGTTGATCCACAACAGGCACTCACGTTCTCACTAGCGGGAACTGACCGGGAGTACCTGCTGTTCGACTGGCTCCGCGAGCTGCTCACTCGCTTCGATTCCGACCGCTGGGTGTTCCGGTCGTTCGAAGTGGACGTAACGGACACGGGTTTATCCGCGACCGTTTGGGGACAACCGCTTGATCGGGAGCGGCATCCCCTCAACCACGAGGTGAAAGCCATCACCTACCATGGGCTTCGCGTTGAAGAAATTGAAGGCGAATGGTTAGCCGAGGTGATTGTCGATATTTGACGGCAGAACAGAGCCAACGTGTGCGAGCAGTGGCTTGCTCGGAACACAGTTGTTGCTCGACTTGAGGGAAACATGGCCAAGGGCGAGTTCACAGGACCACTGGAGAAGATTGGCTGCAACTGCTGGCGGATTCCCAGCTCGTACAAGAGCGGAATGCGGGTGCCCGGTCACATCTTCGCCAGCGACAAGCTCATCGAAACGATTCGCAAAGATCAAGCAGCCGATCAGGTGGCGAACGTGGCCACGCTTCCCGGTATTCAGGGTGCCAGTTTGGCGATGCCCGACATTCACTGGGGCTATGGCTTCTGCATCGGTGGTGTCTGTGCGACGGCACCGGAAGAAGGTGGTGTGATCTCTCCGGGAGGTGTGGGTTATGACATCAACTGTGGCGTTCGGCTCGTGAAGACCAACCTCTTTCTTGATGATGTCAAACGACACATCCGCGAACTGGTAAAGGCGTTATTTTATGCCGTGCCAGCTGGTGCAGGCCGTTCGTCGCGGTACCGATTCGACACCACGGAAACCCGCCGACTGATGGGCGAAGGCCCCAAGTTCGTCGTCGATCGCGGCTTGGGAACGGCTCAAGATCTGGAACACACGGAAGCGAACGGTCGGATTCTCGATGGCGATCCCCATCAAGTTTCGGACCACGCGGTGAAGCGCGGAGCCGATCAGTGCGGAACGCTGGGTAGTGGCAATCACTTTCTGGAGGTTCAGGTTGTCGATGCCGTGTTCGACGCCGAGGTGGCCCGCGTGTTTGGTTTGGAATTGAACCAGGTCTGTGTGATGATCCACTCGGGTTCCCGCGGACTTGGTTACCAGGTGTGTGACGATGCCTTGGCGGCGTTTCGCAATTGTGGTGAAAAGTACAAGATCGAACTACCCGATCGCCAGCTCGCGTGTGCACCAGTTGATACTCCAGAGGGGCGCAAGTACATCGCGGCTATGCGGGCGGCTGCGAATTACGGCTTCTGCAATCGCCAATTGCTGATGCAACAAGCCCGCGAAGTGTTTGCGTCTGTCTTTGGTCGCTCCTGGCAAGACCTGGGAATAGAACAGCTCTACGATGTGGCCCACAATATTGCGAAGCTCGAAGAACATGTCGTGGACGGCGTGAAGAAGAAAGTTTGGGTTCACCGGAAGGGTGCGACACGGGCGTTCCCGGCAGGTCACCCGGAGGTTCCCGAACGGTTCCGCTCTGTGGGGCAGCCTGTAATCATTCCCGGCGACATGGGCCGTGCGTCTTGGGTGCTTGTCGGAAGTGCGGGGAGCATGGAGAAGTCGTTCGGGTCAACCTGCCACGGGGCCGGCCGAGCCATGAGCCGAACTGCGGCGAAACTGGATGGTGCAGGACGCAGGATCGACAAGGAACTGGAAGCACGTGGTGTAATCGCAATGGCCAGCAGTCGGAGTGGCCTCGCGGAAGAACAGCCCAAAGCTTACAAGAACGTGGACGATGTGGTGGATGTGGTTCACGAAGCTGATCTATCCCGCAAGGTCGCTCGCATGCGGCCAATTGGTGTCATCAAGGGGTAACCAGCAAATGCCTCTTGGGCGAGCGGGGGCGTGAGTACCACGGATGTAGTGCATGGGACGCGTTTCTGCTCCTGGGACCGCGGTCCCAGGAGAGCTTGACGGGCGGGCGGTCTTTACCTGGGACCGCGGACCACTGGTCCGCGCCGTGGCTTTCATTCGGGGTTACAGCCCGCGCTCCGCACCTTCGCGTTAAGCGGTCAGGATGACCGCGG